>JAEURG010000153.1 GCA_016789345.1 Anaerolineales bacterium
AATCACAATTGGAATGACAGCCAAAATCATAATAAAATTTAATGGGTCAGAAAATAAGGCTTGGCGTGTGCTTTCATTAGATAAATACATACCCAGTATCAAGCACAAACCAAATGGCAGGAAGAAACCTATTACCCACACCGAACTCCATTGTGATTTGCGGATGCCACCAGCATATTGATTTAATGCTTGTTGCTGGCGGGCAGAGATTAACCCCATGCGATTGGAGTTTAAGTCGCTTTCGTTGAATTCAAAAATGTTGAGATTCATAAAATGTTTACACGGGTGAATCAGGTATCACCCAAGAAAGAGGCGGATACTCATCAGATTATACATCGCGTGGCGGTATGCTATAATCTCATTTGTGAAAAAGAACATTTATTTACTGCTCGCACTTTTGGGTTTTGTGTTCCCCTATTATTATCTGTTTCAATTTTACACAACTGAAACAACACCAACATTTCAAGCCATGGCAAGTTTGTTTGCTACACCGATGAGTGCGGCATTTAACGCGGATTTGGCGATGAGCGTTTTTACTGCATGGACGTTTATGGCAATTGAAGGCAACCGCATCAAAATGAAATATTGGTGGGTGTTTTTGCTACTAACAGTTATAGGCTTATCTTTTGCTTTGCCTATGTTTTTTTATTTCCGTGAAAGACATCTAGAAAAATGAATTGGGAAGCAACCTACGCCATTGCAATGGAATTAAAAAGAAAGTATAAAGATGTAAACATTGAAGAAGTGACGTTGGGACAAATTTATACATGGACTTTAGCATTACCCGAATTTGATGATGACCCGCAACTTTCCAATGATGATATTTTACGTTCGATTTATCAAGATTGGTATGAAGAGTTAATTCATAAAAAATAATTTAATTGAGTAGAGACATGACGATTACAAACGAAGCCATATTAAAAGCATTAAGCACTGTGCAAGAACCTGATTTAGGTCAAGACCTTGTAACTTTGAACATGATTAAGAACCTTGAAATTGAAGGCAGTCATGTTACGTTTACTGTGATGTTGACCACACCTGCTTGTCCGTTTCGCGGAAAAATTGAAAAAGATTGTAAAGAAGCCGTGATGAAAGTGGATGGTGTAAAAACTATAACTGTTAAAATGGATTCGGATGTGCCGAATGATGGGCGTATGCGCGGCTTGGTCAAGACTCCGATTCGCAACGCGATTGCGATTGGCTCTGGAAAAGGCGGCGTTGGAAAATCTACAGTGGCTGTCAATGTAGCAGTGGCTCTCTCGAAAGCAGGAGCAAGAGTCGGGCTGTTAGATGCGGATATCTACGGACCGAACACACCCACTATGTTGGGGGTCGAATCTTTACCTCCCCCACAAGGACCACGCATTATCCCCGCTGAAGTGTATGGATTAAAAATGGTTTCGATGGGTTTGCTTGTGCGCCCTGGCGAGCCATTGATTTGGCGCGGACCGATGCTCAATTCCGTTATCCGCCAATTTTTAGGTGATGTGGAATGGGGCGAATTGGATTATTTGATTATTGATTTACCGCCTGGCACGGGTGATGCGGCATTATCGCTTGCGCAAGCGTTACCATTAAGCGGCGCGGTGATTGTGACATTGCCTCAATTGGTTTCACTTGAAGATGCTGGACGTGGCATTAACATGTTCAAAAAATTAGAAGTACCGATTCTTGGCATTGTTGAGAATATGTCATATTTAGAATTGCCCGACGGTTCAAAAATGGATTTGTTCGGTTCAGGCGGCGGTGAGCATTTATCGAAACTGACAGAGACTGCCTTTTTAGGTGGCGTGCCGATTGACCAACAAGTGCGTATCGGCGGTGATACAGGTAAACCAATTGTGGTTACGAATCCCGAATCAAATGTAGCCAAAGCATTGAACGAAATTGCCGAAAAAATTGCACAAAAAGTTTCGGTTGCCGCATTTGGTGGAAGTAAATCTGTGCCGATTAATATTGTTGAATAGAGAACAGTAGATATTTAATAATAAAAAATTTACTATATGTTTTTTGCAATTTCTTTTAATGTTTCCTGTAATCGTTCTAACAGCATATCTAACTGTTCTTTTGTGACAATTAATGGCGGTTCAAGACGAACAGTTTGTGCACTGGTGAGTGTTCCAGAAACTAATACACCACGTTTGAATAAACCTGCCGAAACTTTATAACCAATTTCTGGGTTTTTGAAATGCATTCCGATTAACAATCCTTTGCCAGTCACACGCTCAAAAATTTGTGGGTATTGTTTAACAAAATTTTCCAAATGCGGCATTAAATACGAACCTTTTTCAGCGGCTTGTTCCCAGAGTCTTTCTTTCAATATGACATGAATTGTGGAAATAGCGGCTGAACATGCTAAAGCATTTCCACCAGTGGTTGTCGTGTGCATAAATGGATTTGGATACATCATTGGTTGATAAATTTCTTCAGTAGTAATCGTTGCACCAATTGGCATTACACCACCACCTAAAGATTTTGCAACTGTCAAAATATCTGGCACAACATTCCAATTCTCAACGCCCCATAATCTTCCTGTGCGACCTAAACCAGTTTGCACTTCATCAGCGATTAGTAAGACTTTATATTTTTTTGTGGCTTCACGAATGCGGGGCCAGAAATCATCAGGAGGAACAATCGCTCCAGACTCGCCTTGAATTGGTTCAAACATCACAGCCGCGACTCCAACTCCAACTTTGTCACAAATCTCAAGTTGTTTTTCCACAGCATCTGCATCACCAAATGGAACGTGATAGACCTGCCCACCATACATCGCTCCCATTTGAGCACGAAAATCTGATTTGCCCATTAATGAAAGTGAACCCATTGTTTTGCCATGAAATGCTCGCACACCGACAATGAATGCCGTTTTGCCTGTATAAAGTTTTGCAATTTTCATGGCGGCTTCGTTGGCTTCTGTACCACTTGCACCAAACCAACTATATTTCAAATCACCGGGTGTAATGGAAGCCAATAATTTTGCTAATACACCACGTAATGGGTCAAGCAATTCTTGTGAAGGCATAGGTGACCAATTCAATTGCGCCTTAACAGTTTCTATCACTGTTGGATGTCTCCATCCTAAATCCATCATGCCGAAACCGCCTAGAAAATCTAAAAATTCTCTACCCAACACATCTTTGATAACTGAACCAGAACCTGTCCATTCAACAGAAGCCCAATAACCTGATTCGGTTACAGATTTTCTATACTCCAACCAATTGCGGTTGTAGTGTTCAGCAAAATTATCTTTTGATTC
>JAEURG010000242.1 GCA_016789345.1 Anaerolineales bacterium
ATGGCGCTTTCATGTCGCCCGCAGTTATTGATTGCTGATGAGCCTACGACTGCACTTGATGTCACTATTCAAGCGCAAATTTTGAATCTATTAAAAAATTTACAAAAACAATTTGATATTTCTGTCATTCTCATCACACACAATCTCGGCGTGGTAGCACAAACTTGTGACAGGCTCGCCGTTTTATATGCGGGTCGTGTGGCAGAAATTGGCACCACGCAAGATATTTTCAACAATCCACAACATCCATACACGCGCGGCTTGATGAATGCAATTCCTAAACCACAAATGCGTGGCAAAAAAATGGCGGCGATTTCTGGTTCTGTGCCATCGAACCCCGGCGCAATCAAAGGTTGTGCATTTGCAGAACGATGTGAATTTGTTTTTGATAAATGTAAAGTTGAGTCGCCTGCATTGTTGCAAGTGAATCAAAATCATTTGGCATCTTGTTTTTTGGTTAATAAAACATGACCAATCTTGTAGAAATTAATGCCCTCAAAAAACATTTCCGATTGCCCGGCGGATGGCTTTCGGGAAATATTCGACACGTCTATGCGGTGGATGGCGTTGACTTGAAAATCGCTTCTGGCGAGACTTTCGGCTTGGTCGGTGAATCTGGATGCGGGAAAACTACCTTCGGGCGGATGATTCTACGACTCATAGAACCTACCTCTGGACAAATTATTTTTAATGACAAAGACATCACTTCGATTGCAAAACAAGATATGCAAGTCATTCGGCGTGAAATGCAAATTGTGTTTCAAAATCCGCTTTCATCGTTAAGCCCGCGTTTGAAAGTGGAGCAAATTATTGCCGAGCCATTGCTCACTCACAACGTTTTAGCAAAATCTGAAATTAAGAATCGCGTCATCGAATTACTAGAGCAAGTTGGTTTAGGCAAACAACATTTAGATAGATTTCCGCATGAAATGTCTGGCGGGCAATGTCAGCGAGTTGCCATTGCCAGAGCGTTAGCATTGAATCCAAAATTGATTGTGTTGGATGAACCCACTTCCGCTTTGGATGTTTCGGTGCAGGCGCAAATTATCAATTTGTTAGATGATTTGAAAAAGTCGCTTGGATTAACATATTTATTTATCTCGCATGATTTGAATGTAGTCGGTCACATCAGCGACAGGATTGGGGTGATGTATTTAGGCAAAATGGTGGAAGTAGGTAATGCAAAAGATGTATTTGATGAGCCATTACATCCATATACGCAAGCCTTGTTTGGGGCAATTCCAATGCCAATTGTGGATAACAAACGCGAGTTGAAAGTTTTAGAAGGCAATGTGCCAAGTCCGGTAAATCCGCCATCGGGTTGTCGGTTTCATACACGATGCCCAATTGCAAAACAAATGTGTCAGGAAACAGAACCAGTTTTACGTCAAGTAAGAGGCGGGCGAGAAGTCGCTTGTCATTTTGTGGAATAAGAGTATGGAGTCCAACTGCTTGCTGTTGGGAAATTCATCGGCAAGCCGATGGAGTCCAAAAAAAATTATGGAGAATCTTCTATGAGTCGTTTATTTGGAATTGCGGCGGTACAAATGTCTGTGGAGGCGTGGGATATGGATAAGACGTTTGAAAAAATGTCTGACGTGGCGATGAATATCCATAAACAATTGCCGTGGATTGGGATGGTGGTGTATCACGAGTTGGTGGTGCCGGGCTTGGTGCAATTCAAAACGCCACCTGATGTGGATTGGTGGAAAAAAAATAGTGCGCCTGTGCCTAGTTTTCAAACTGAACGGTTATGTGAGTTGGCTCGCAAAACAAGATTGTGGTTAATCCCCGGTTCGATGTGGGAAACCGAAGGTGACAAAATTTATAACACCGCAGTTGTGATTTCACCGGAGGGTGAGATTGTTGCCAAATATAGAAAGATGTTTCCGTGGTTGCCATACGAAGCAAGCACGACAGCGGGCAATCAATTTTGTGTGTTTGATATTCCGAACGTGGGGCGATTCGGTTTGTGTATTTGTTATGACATGTGGTTTCCTGAAGTTTCGCGCACATTGGCATGGATGGGTGCAGAGGTGATTATTCAACCGACTTTAACTCCTACATCTGATAGACCTTTGGAATTGGTGATGGCGCGCGCGAATGCTCTGTTTAATCAGTGCTATTTTGTGAGTGTGAACGGCGTTGGTACTTGGGGCGGCGGGCGTTCTTCCATCATTGACCCTGATGGGCGCATCTTGCAAGAAGCGGGGACGAATCAAACTTTTATGACGGAGATGATTGATTTAGATCATACTACTCGTACACGCGAATACGGCACATTGGGTCTTGCTCAAACATTGAAACAATTAAGAGATTCGGGGCATCAATTCCCGATTTATGGAAACAATGGGGTTTCAAAAGATGGTTTTGAATCGTTGGGCAAATTGGGTTTTCATCGCAATACAGGTTTGCCAAGTAGATAATTGAAAGGAGGCGACACAAGGGATTTCTCTTAAGCGTTACGGCTGATTTGTTTTATTTCATCAAAGGAGAATCAACTATGAAGAAGTCGTTTATCGGCGCAAGTATTGCGTTGCTCATTATCCTCTCGTTACTTTTGCCGTATCAATCTACGGTATATGCACAATCCACAACAATTTATACAACCAACTTTAATAGCGGGTATTCAGGTTGGACGACCAGCGGAAATGTATCAGGCGTTGCTTCGCCTGCTATTCAGCCAAACTCTGTCAGGTTGTTAGGAAGCGGTGCTTCTATCACAAGAACTGTTTCTACTGTTGGGTACACCAACATCAGTGTTACTTGGAACATGGCGGCAAATTCGCTTGAAACAAATGAATTTTGCTACGCAGAATATAACACTGGTTCCGGCTGGGCTGTAATAGGTACGGTGGCAAACGGACAAGATAATTCTACGTTTTATAACGGAACTGCCAACAATATTTCTGGCGCGGGTCAAAATGCAAACTTCCAAGTTCGTTATCGGATTCAAACTGCAAACGCAACTGGTGATAATTGTTATGCCGAAGATATAACAGTCACTGGTACGGCAGGTGCGGCTCCAACAAATACGCCTCTGCCAACCAATACGCCACAAGGACCAACTCCTACACCTCCTCCGCCCGGCGGCTCTGTGCCCGGTGACCCATTAACTGGTAATGGAAATGTGACGCGCACTTTATTAACTTACAACGATTTATTTACTGGTTCATCCACCGCTCCAGTGAATGATAGTGCGTTTGCCTTGCCAGCCAATGCCGCCATGCCTGACCATGTTTTTGAAGGTCGGCTTGAATTATTGAACGAAGCCACCAGTGGCGGCTTTTCGGAAATTAAAGACTCGTATGCTTATACAGGCAATGGAGACCATCCACGCAAACATTTGCCTGAATTTAGTTTTGAGTTTGTGCAAAATGGCAGTCACTTGATTCCTGTCACACAAGGGCTGATTTATACCAGCCATCAAAATTGGAATTACATTATTGGTCCGGGGCGCGTGTGGAAAGAAAATTCAGATAACGGCTATTCACGCGCATCATTCCCGTTTGCGTTGGTGCAAAGAAATGCCAATTGCACGCATAATGGCGTGATGACTTTCTTGTTCAACAACAGCGGCGTATCAAAAGTTCGTTATCAAATCACACAAGAGACATGCGTATATTACAAAGTCAACTTGTGGGGTCAACTCAACGCGACTTACTCCGCTTATGCAGTCAGCAATGCGGCGACTTATAAAGCCAATCATGCTACTGAAGTGGGCAATCGCCTCCCGACTAAACCGATAACTGCTCTTGCAACTGATTATCCATCTTCGGGGATAAATGTTTCTGTGTTCGGTAGTGGCATCACTCCCGCCCACATGACGTTTTATGGTGTGGTCTATAACGGTACAAATTATGTTTCCGGTTGCAATACAAGATATGGAACGTATGCCTTCTGTGAAAGTATGCGTGCGGCATCGTATTCAACAGCCAAGTCTGCGTTTGCAGGTGTAGCACTCATGCGTCTCGGTCAAAAATATGGAAGCGGTGTTTACAATCTATTGATTAAAGATTATGTACCTGAATATACATCCAGCCCGGGCACATGGACGAATGTCACTTTCAATCATACGATTGATATGGCGACGGGTAATTATCGTCTTGCAGGTTATCAATCAGATGAAGGCGGCTCATATATGGAGACTTTCTTCTTGGCAGAACCGTATAGCACAAAAATTACTGCCGCCTTTAATTTCCCATATAAAGTTACGCCTGGCACATTCTGGAACTATCACACATCCGATACGTTCATCGTCACACGCGCTATGAATAATTATTTGCAATCGCAAGAAGGTTCTGGTGCAGATATTTTCAATATGTTGAAAAATGAAGTGTACGCGCCTATCAATTTAAGTACTGGCGTTAGCACCATCCGCACAGACAATTCATCCACTGGTGCGCCCTTCGGTGGATATGGCATGTTCTGGACGCAAGATGATATTGCCAAAGTTATAAAATTCCTTAACAATGACAATGGTTATGCAAACGGAAGTCAGATTCTGCAAATTGATATGCTTGCCGATGCCATGCAAGATGATTCATCTGATAGAGGCTTGGATACAGGTAGCACGGGCTTCAAATACAACAACGGCTTCTGGGCAGAAGATTTCACGCCCGCCGCATTCCCTCAATATTCATGCACTTTCTATACGCCGTTCATGTCTGGTTATGGTGGCATCACTGTTGTGATGATGCCCAACGGCGCAACTTATTATTACTTCAGCGATAACGAAGAATTTAATTGGTATAACGCTGTGCATGAAGCCAATAAACTAAGCCCACATTGCCCGTAAAACTCTTTAAAACATCGCCCTCTCTTTTTAGAGAGGGCGATGTAAATATATCTCACAATACGTCTTTCTGTTTTCAAGATAAGGTTTCATTTCTTAAAGCCATTAAGAATAAAGTAAAATCCTTTTATAATTATTTTAAGGAATTGTGATGAAATCTTACCGAAAAGAGTTATGGTTTAATACCCAAAGCCGAAGGGCATTTATCAATATCACAGGTCAAGTAGAAGAGGCTTTGCGCGAAAGCAGAATCAAAGAAGGCTTGTGTTTGGTCAATGCTATGCACATCACCGCTTCTGTTTTTATCAATGACGATGAAAGCGGCTTGCACAAAGATTATGAAAAATGGCTAGAAAAACTTGCTCCACATGAACCTGTCAATCAATATCAACACAATGACACAGGCGAAGATAATGCCGATGCACACATGAAGCGTCAAATCATGGGGCGTGAAGTGGTAGTGGCGGTTACTAATGGTGAATTAGATTTTGGAACGTGGGAACAAATCTTTTACGGCGAGTTTGATGGGAAAAGAAAAAAAAGAGTTTTGATAAAAATTATTGGAGAATAAAGAGACAATCTTTTGATTGTCTCTTTATTTTTTCGTAGTGATAAAATAGACCTATGTCCATTGTTCCATCTATGCTACCTGATTTTCGTGTGCGGCAGAGAGATTATCTGCTAGAAATTTCGCGTCTGCTCACGCAAGAATTAGATTTGGAAAAACTACTTGCGCGGATTTTACGATTTTCAATTGAAATGTTAGCAGGGCAAGCGGGGATTATCGCATTAAAACTGACAGATGGCTGGAAAGTAGCGGCGGCGCATGGCATTGCCCCAGCCTTTCTTTCCTATTTATCTCCGTTATTAGCAGAAGAAAAAGTGCGTGAGTTGGATGTAAACGAACTCAACCGCATGTTAAAAGAACTGACCTATACTGCCAGTATGGGCTTATTAAATGGAACAGGTCTGCCACTTGCCACACGCGGACAAGTGATTGGCGTAATTTTTATTTTTAGAAATTATCCCGATGTCTTCACACCAAATGACCGCGTGCTTTTACAATCATTTGCTGACCAAGCCGCAATTGCAGTGTTAAATGCTCAACTTTATGGGCAAGTTACTTATGAAAAACAACGCCTTGATGCGTTACTTGAATCAGCCGCAGATGGTATTTTGATTTTAGATGCGGCATTGAATATTGAACGCTGTAATGGTGCATTTGAAAAAATGTTTGGGCAAAGCCGCGAAGAAATTATAAATAAAAATCATGCTGAAATTATTAAGTGGAAGAAAGAACCGCAAGGAAATACGCTAGAAGAGTCTGTTTCTAATGGCTGGCCCCTCACACCAAATGCCACTTTGTATGTTGAAGGTGATTTAGAAAGACCACTTCCCCCGCCGTTACCCGTTGGTATTACATACGCGCCATTAATTGATGAAGAAAATAAACTCCGCAATGTAATTTTAAGCGTGCGTGATATTACTCATTTCAGAACTGCGGATGAAATTAAAGCAACTTTTATTTCAATTGTCAGCCATGAATTAAGAACACCCGTTGCTTTGATTAAAGGCTACGCTTCGACCTTGCGAAGAGATGATGCAAAATGGGATAAACGCACTATCAACGATTCATTGCAAGTGATTGAAGAAGAAGCCGATAGATTATCCAAAATGGTGGATGATTTGCTCGACGCTTCGCGCTTACAAGCAGGCGGTTTGAGTTTGAATCAGGCTGATGTTTCATTACCCAATTTGGGGCAAAGAGTCGAGGCGCGGTTTTCATCGCAATCACCAAAGCATAAAATCATCACTGACTTTCCTGAAAATTTCCCTGTCATTCTTGGTGATGAAAATCGCTTGGAGCAAGTCGTTTCAAATTTGGTGTCGAATGCTTTGAAGTATGCCAGTGAAGGCGAAATTAAAATTAGTGGCTCTGTTACACCTGAGCAAGTTATCGTTTGCGTGAGCGACCAAGGACCAGGCATTGATAAGCGAGACCTGCCACATATTTTTGATAGGTTTTATCGTTCGACATCTGCTGTGAAACAGACCAAAGGTGCAGGTTTGGGACTTTATTTAGCGCGAGCAATTGTGGAGGCTCACGGCGGGCGCATCTGGGCGGATGCGACAGTTGGTTCTGGTGCCCGAATTTGTTTTTCGCTACCGCGTTAGGTTTGGCAAAAGATAACCCTACTTTTGAACCTCGCAAATTAAAGAATCAAAAGGTAAAATGGCATCAAATCATTTATCTTAAGATATTCAAAATGATTTGAGTCATACGCGAGCGTTTGGCTACGCGCAAATATTTTATAAAAGGATAAACCGTACATGCCTACTTCTATCCCCACTCGTAATAAGGTTAACAAAAAATATACTTGG
>JAEURG010000100.1 GCA_016789345.1 Anaerolineales bacterium
GCTAAAAAATCATTTGCGCCAATTGCTTCTGCCTTTTGAACCATAACCTCATCTTTTTCACCAGAGATAAAAATACAACCTGTGCCCGGAAACATTTGCACAATATGTTTGAAGGCAGTCAAGCCGTCCATCTCTGGCATGTTGATATCCAGAATAACAATATCTGGGCGTTGTTCTTCGGTCATTTCTACGGCTTGTTTACCATTCGACGCAATCGCCACCACTTCCACATATTCAATTTCAGAAAGCATCAAGCGCGTATTCCGCCGCGTCTCTTGACATCATCGGCGATGAGAATCCGCAATTTATTTTTTCTAAAGTTGTCTGCTGAGCTCATTGAAATTTACCTTACGCCTCTTAGTATAACGCAAGCCTGTTTGCTAAAATTATTCTTTAGTTTCCTCTCTTAAATCGTCACTCCACTTGATTCCTTCTCTGGCTAGATAATATGCTCCCAAAAGTGTAATCGGAAGCCAAAGTGCAACGTGTAATGTCAATGTGTATCCCGCCGCAGTGGCTTGACTAACTCCGTAAGCAGTCAACACAGCAATGCCTGGCGCATCAAATGTGCCGATGTAACCCGGCGCGGATGGAATCGTGGTTGCTAAGTTGACAATGCCATTCATCAACATCAAAGCAAAGAATGAGACCTCAAAGTCAAAGGCGTGCATCACGAACCAATATTTGCCAGTCTCTAACAGCCAGATAATAATTGATGTAACAAAAACCATTAAAACGTTAAGTGGAGAACGAAGCGAAGCGAGTCCATCTAAAAAGCGATTTGTTATACGAATCAGTCTTTGATGAAATCTGTGTGGAGTCAAACGCTCAATAAACCATAAACCAAATTTTGCTGTGACTTGTGGAAACATGGCGGCAAGTAAAAAGAGTATTAATGCCGTAATAAAAACACTTGTGCCAATAATCGCCACTTGTTGGATATTGCCTACAAAACCTGATGCACTGGTTAATTTTGCAAGTTCAGATAAATTGACGAACACAAATGCCAACATCACCACGCCGTCAAAAATTCTTTCAACGATAATCGTCGCCAACGAAGCAGAGACTGGGACACCTTCTTTGCGTTTCAGAATCACAGCCCGTAACGCTTCACCAGCCCGTGCAGGATAAATATTATTACCCATGTAACCAATGGTTGTGATGGGAAACATCGTTTTGGTTGGAATTTCTTTAATTGGCTTTAACAAATAATGCCAACGCCATGCACGAATCCATACGCCAATGAAGTACACACCAATTGCAGGGAGGAGCCAAATGAAATTTGCTTGTTTAACAGTTGACCAAAATTCGTTAAGTTTGAGTCCGCGTAGGGCGAGCCAGATAAATAAAATGCTGATGAAAACACCGAGCCAAAATTGCCATTTTTTAATTTGCATAGGGTGGGATTTTACCAGAGGGTTACAGGTTGAATGTTTGCAGGTTTGAAGGTTGAAGATTGGGTGAAATAAAAAATTCTCTCGGCTATAATCGTCACCACGTTATGTCATTCTGAGCCACGTTCTTGCTCTTTGTGGCGAAGAATCTCTGAGATTATCGTAGAGACCCTTCGTTTCACTCAGGGTGACATACTAAAGGAATCCCATGAAAAAATATTTACCTACCATTCGTGACTATGCATTAATTCTTATTTCCAGTTTGATTCAAGCAGTCAGTTTGAGACTTTTCTTTATCCCCGCTGATTTAGCCTCTGGTGGTGTAAGTGGAATTTCGCAACTTATTAATCATTACACAAACTGGCCCATCGGTTTGATGGTTTTGATTGGCAATATCCCATTATTTTTATTAGGCTGGCGTTTTCTGGGCGGATTCAAATTCGCCATGCGGACAGCAGTTGCTATCCTCACATATTCTTTACTAACTGATTTACTTTTGAAGATTCCTATTTTTATAGAATATTCACAAATTTTGATTGATGATTTAAGTGGCGATATATTTCTCAATTCATTATACGGAGCCATTGTCAGTGGTATCGGCTATGGACTTGTCTATCGTGCACGTGGCACAAGCGGCGGGTCTGATATTCTGGCGCGCATCTTAAGCAACTGGCGCGGAATCCCAACCACGCAAAGTTATCTAATTGTTGATACTGCTGTGATTCTTTCTGCGGGATTCGTCTTTGGTTGGAAAGAAGCACTGTATGCCATGATTGCTTTATATGTCAGCGGACTTGTTGCTGAAACAGTTCTTGAAGGTGGTGGAACTGTCCGCACAGCCATGATTGTCACAGCAAAGCCTGATGAAGTTGCAGAAAGAATTATTGATGAATTGCAACGCGGTGTTACTTATTTAGAAGGTAGAGGTGGTTACACTGGAAATTCTCGACCCGTTTTATATTGTGTTGTGAATCGTTCAGAAGTTTCTTTTCTTAAGACAATTGTCAATGAAGTTGACCCCGAAGCCTTTATGGTTATCGGCACAGCACATGAAGCATTGGGAGAGGGATTTAAACCGTTGAAAGGTCGTTGATTATTACGATGGTCGAGTAGGCGGCGGGTCTCGATACGGACTTAGCCCTACTCGACCATCGCCGCCGTATCGAGACCACATTATTTTTTCTTCGTATACCCCAACACTCTCAACGCATTCGGGTTATCACGCCAATCTTTTTCAACTTTCACACGCAATTCCAAAAACACTTTTCGTCCGCCCATTTCTTCAATTTCTTTTCGCGCGGCAGAGCCAATCTCTTTCATCATCTTGCCGCCTTCACCAATCACAATTCCTTTTTGCGATTCACGTTCCAGCAACAGCGTGGCAGAAATATAAGCCATGCCATTCTCACGTTCTTTGAATTCATCCAAACGCACTGCCAAACTATGTGGCACTTCATCGCGCAACTTTAACAAACATGCCTCGCGGATTAAATCTGCGGCGATTTCTTTTTCATACAAATCTGTGATTTGATCTTCGGGATATTCCGCTTCTCTCTTGGGGAGGAATTGAATCAGTTTCTCGATCATTTCTCCTAGCCCCAGCCGTTTGCTTGCGGAAATTTTCAGCAGGGTAGCAGAGTTTGCTAATTGATGATATTCATTTTCACGCGCAGACAAATCGTCAGCCAAGAGAAGGTCTGTTTTGTTGAGAACAAGCAGAAGCGGGGTGCGACGCGTAAATTTTTTTAGTAAATCAGCGATTGAAATATCTTCATCAGTTGGGGAGGAGGATGAATCCACAAGCCATAGAATCAAATCCACACCATCTAAAGATTCTTGTGCTTCTTGATTTAGAAACTCACCCAATTTATGTTTTGATTTATGCAAACCTGGCGTATCCACAAAAACAATTTGGGCATTCGGAAGCGTAAGAATACCCAATTGTTTTTTGCGTGTGGTTTGTGGGCGTGGCGAAACCGCCGCAATTTTTTGACCTAACAACGCATTGACCAATGTGGATTTACCAACATTGGGTTTGCCGATGATTGCTACAAAACCTGACTTGTGTTCACTCATTTATTTTGTATTCCAATTTGCGATAACTAAACTAGCAATAATTAATATTGCGCCTGTGATAATTTGCCAAGTAAGTGGTTCGTTCAAAACAATTGTGCCAAGTGTAACACCACCTAGCGGAAATAAATATGTGACCATTGTGGTGCGGGTGGGACCAATTTCATGAATGAGATAAAACAGCATAATGAAAGCCAAGCCTGAGCCAAGAATGCCGAGCCATGCTAGAGCAATCCATGTGATTGGAAGTGTAGGAATCTTAATGGGTGACTCAAATATTAATGATGCAACCCACATGACAACTGTAGCAGAAATTAATGAGCCAACACTGCGTAAAACAGCGGGTGTGTCCTCAGTTGTTTTGCGGGCAATGATAGAACTTGCCGCGTAAAACACACATGCCAAAATGACAGCCAGTTGTCCAAGCAATGTACTTGTGCCTTCATTAATATCTTTTATCATCAAAACTACAACGCCGATAAAGCCAATAACTAACCCTAACACTTTGGGTAAAGTCATTTTATCGTCGTGCAAAATAAAATGTGCGGCAAGGATGGTAAATAAAGGTACCGTTGCATCCAGAATCGAAGCGACTCCTGAGTCAATATAAAACTGTGCCCATGTTATCAAAAAGAATGGAATGGCGAGGTTGGTTAATCCCAACACAAAAAGGGGAGCCCATTCTTTGAATGTGCGTGGTAATTTTATTTTTTGGATAATCACAACAGCAATGCCAAATAACAATCCAAACAATACACGATAAGCAACTAACGTGATAGCGCCTAATTCTCGAATCACAATTTCGACCCACATGAAGGACGAACTCCAAATTAAGCCAAGTGTGATGAATACAATCCAATGTTTCGTTTTCAATGTTGCTCCTTTGTTTATTTTATTGCGAGGCTAATGGTTGAGTAGGATGAAATCTACATCGAAACCACAGGCGAAGCAAGCTTATAATTTGTAGTGATTATATGTCTGGGAATATATGTTCACGACCCGATTCTTGCTATTTTTATTACAAGAATAAATGTTCTAATAATGAAGTATAACACCTTTATACGAATAACACGTATAAATAACAGTATTTCTTCCAATCCTCTAGTAGGATTGTGACAAATTCTAATCAAGATTAACATCAACAAAATTTAATCACAGGTGACGCATGGAAAACACAAATCAAAATTGGGCAAGGCGTTTTTATACATTATGGACGGGGCAAGCACTTTCACTACTCGGCAGTCAATTAGTGCAGTTCGCCATCATTTGGTATCTCACTCAAGAAACAAATTCAGCAACCACCTTAGCAATCGCATCTATGATGGGTTTGTTGCCAACTGTTCTGCTTTCACCCTTCATTGGAACTTGGGTAGATAGAGGCAATCGTAGATTGTTTCTCATCGCCGCAGATGCGACTGTCGCAATTGCTACTCTTATTCTCACACTGCTTTTTGCTTTAGACCTTGTTCAAGTTTGGCATATTTATGTTGCCTTGTTTATTCGTGCAGTGGCTGGTGGTTTTCATCAATCCGCATTTGGCGCATCGGTTGTGTTACTTGTCCCCAAAGACCAACTCGCGCGTGTGCAAGGATTCAATCAAGCCTTACATGGTGGCTTGAATATTATTTCTGCTCCACTTGGCGCATATCTGCTTGCAGTATTATCTATGGAAGGCATTCTCGCCATTGATGTTTCCACTGCGATTCTTGCAATTGTGATTTTATTATTCTTTCAAATCCCACAACCTGAAAAAAGTTCAAACGAGCCTTCAACATTCTGGCAAGATTTCGCCGCAGGTTTTCGTTACATCATGGCTTGGCGTGGTCTCGTGATGTTATTAGGTTTAGTAATGGTGATTAACTTTTTCTATACCGCCACCGAACCTTTGACGCCACTACTGATTAAGAATCATTTTGACGGTGACGCTTCGCAACTTGGATTATGGCTGGCTCTGTTTGCCCTCGGCAATATTCTTGGCGGAGTCATCCTCGGTGTGTGGGGCGGATTCAAAAAAAAAGTTGCCACTGCTCAAACAGGTTTAGCATTGATGGGATTAACCACAGTCATTGTTGGTTTGGTTAAATCGGATATGTTTATCATTGCTCTGATTGCTAATACAACCATGGGACTTCTACTTCCGATAATCAATGGTTCTTATGGCGCGACTTTACAATCCGTGATTAAACCTGAAATGCAAGGACGAGTCTTTGCTTTCATTATGAGCGCCGCCATGCTAGTTTCACCAATTGCATTAATTATCGCAGGTCCATTTGCAGATAGTTTCGGAATTCAACCGTGGTTCATTATTGCAGGTGCTTCCTGTATTGCCATGGGCATTCTTGGTTTCTTTATTCCTGATGTGATGAATATTGAACATAGAGCAAAAGAAGGAGAGACAAATGTCGCAACCCAACCCTCTTGATTTTGATTCACTGTGGGATTATTCAAATCCGCAGCAAACCGAAATTAAATTTCGAGAAGTTCTACAACAGATTCCTGAAAAAGATTCTGCTCATTTAGAATTGCTGACTCAAATTGCACGCACCCAAGGTTTACAAAGAAAATTTGACGAAGCGCATCAAACATTAGATCAAGTTGAAAAAAATATAAAAGAAGAATCTAAAGTTAAAGTTCGCTATCTACTTGAACGAGGCAGAGTTTTCAATTCTTCTAAGAGACCTGATAAAGCTAAACCATTTTTTGAAGAAGCGTTTGAATTAGCAAAAAAACTAAAAGAAGATAACTATGCAGTGGATGCGATTCACATGCTTGCCATTGTCGCTGACCCTGCTACTTCACTTGATTTGAATCTGCAAGCTATTGCTTATGCAGAATCTTCATCTGACGAAAAAGCACAAGGCTGGCTTGGTTCTTTATACAACAATACAGGTTGGTCATATCACGATTCAGGTGATTATGAATCGGCGTTGAAAATATTTGAAAAAGCAGAAGCATTTCGCATGTCAAAGAATGATGCGAGTAGATTGCGAATCGCAACTTGGGCAGTAGCACGATGTCTACGTTCATTAAATCGAATTGAAGAAGCTTTATCCAAACAAATGGGATTGCTAAAAGAATTTGAATCTGTCGGTGAAACAGATGGCTATGTTTTTGAAGAAATTGCTGAATGTTTGTTTTTGTTGAATCGTAAAGATGAAGCTAAACCTTATTTTACAAAAGCCTATGCAGAATTATCTCAGGATGGATTTTTAGTAGATAACGAACCTGAAAGATTGAAGCGCTTAAAACAATTAGGCAATTAAATTATTGATGCCCAATGATGCGATGCGGCACATACGGTTCTTCTAAATAATTAACTTCTTCTTGTGTTAACTTAATAGATAAAGCACCAATCGCTTCTTCAAGATGTGAAATTTTTGTTGCGCCAACAATCGGAGCAGTGACTGGTTCTTTTTGCAATAACCAAGCGAGGGCAATATGGGTGCGAGATGCTCTATGTTTTTTTGCAAGTTCTGCAACTCGTTCAACAACATGTTTATCCATGTCAGCGGATGCATCATATTTGCTTTTTTGAATTTGGTCAGTTTCAGAACGAAGTGTAGTTTCTGAAGACCAATCACGAGTTAATCTGCCTGATGCGAGTGGACTATATGGAATCAATCCAATTTTCTGGTCACGACAAAGTGGCAACATCTCTCGTTCTTCTTCTCGATAAATTAAGTTCAAATGATTTTGCATGGACACGAAACGAGACCAGTTATGTTTTTCAGCAACATGCAATGCTTTTTGAAATTGCCAAGCCCACATTGCAGAAGCACCAATGTATCTTGCTTTACCCGCTCGTACTACATCATTTAACGCTTCCATTGTTTCTTCGATTGGAGTTTCATAATCCCAACGATGAATTTGATACAAATCTACATAATCTGTTTCGAGTCGTTTTAAACTATTATCAATTTCATTCATAATTGCCTTGCGAGATAAGCCACCACTATTCGGTGACTCAGACATTTTTCCATGCACTTTGGTAGCAATAACAACTTCATCTCGTTTGACAAAATCTTTTAATGCCCGACCAACAATTTCTTCACTGGCTCCAATAGAATAAACATTGGCTGTATCAAAAAAATTGATTCCCAACTCCAGAGCCTTTTTGATAATTAGACGACTATCTTCTTCATTCAATACCCATTTGTGAAGCCAACGGGTTGCATCGCCAAATCCCATACAACCAAGACAGATGCGTGAAACCTTCATGCCTGTTGAACCCAATCGTGTGTATTCCATTGTTTTCTCCTACCTAGAATAATTTAAGAAATATTCTTTACTAAATAATATTCCCCACGCTCAAAGCCTCTATCTATATAATATCCGCGCGTACCAACAGCGGAGATAACTGCTAATTTTTCAAATCCATTTTGCTTGGCGATTTTTTCTGCTTCTTCTAACAAGCGAGTTCCAAGTCCAACATGTTGCGCCGCGCCAGTTTTCTCTGCACCGACTGCTAATGATTGACCATACACATGCACTTCACGAATCAATGCCGCGCCGTTCAAATCAGATAAACCAGTTTCAGGAGATTCTTTGCTTGGCAGTGATAAACGAATAAATCCAGCGAGTCCATCTTCTGTTGTAATGAATGAAATAAAATGTTCTTCGGCTTTGCCTGCTGAATAGATTTCATCATGCAATGTCAAAGAAGATAATTCAACTGTTTTGTTTTTCACTTCGCGGCAACGAATACACTGACATTTCGTTCCACGCTTTTTCATTTCTGTTTGAATATCTTGCCGTAAACTTGTGCGCGTATTTCCTTCGACAACATTGTTGCCAGGAATATCACGAATAACACGATTGACTCGACAATAACGCGGAATCGTTGGTTTGATATTTACAAGCAACTCTACAAGGTCATCTGTTGTATAAGGATGAAATTCACCGCGTTGCCAATATTCATATAACTCAGCATTGGCTAACAATTGATTTGGGTAAATCTTGATTTCATCAGGGCAGAAATCATTCCATAGTTTAGCAAAATCTTCACGGTCCGATTGAGGCGTAGCACCTAAAAGATTTGGCATCCAATGTAAAACAATTTTGAAGCTAGCCGCACGGAGTAATGCAACCGCTTGACGTGTAGATTCAACATCATGCCCGCGTTTGTTGATGTCTAAAATATGGTCATCAAAACTTTGTGCACCGAGTTGAACTTTGGTCACACCCAAGTGACGAAGCCACTTAATTTCATCAGGATTAATTTCGTCAGGTCGAGTTTCAATCACCAAACCGACATTACGATGATTCGATGTTTCGTTAATTGCTTGCGCTTTTTTTAATTCCACATCAGGGTTATTTGATTTTTCTTGCGGTTCAAGTTTATATTGCTCTTCATTGATTTCATTCATGGCATCAAAGCAACGCTTCACAAACCACTCCTGATAATCTCTGCGATACGAAGACCACGTGCCACCTAAAATTAATAACTCAATTTTATCGGTGGGATGACCTAAATTTTTTAATGCTTGAATACGTGATGCAACCTGTGTGTATGGGTCAAATTGATGTTCAAGCGCACGCATCGCGCCGGGTTCATCAGGTAAATAACTTTTTGGCATTCGTACATCGGTTGGACAAAAAATACATTTCCCAGGGCATGGATATGGTTTTGTTAAAACCGTAACAGTCGTCACGCCCGAAAGTGTACGCATGGGCTTCATGCGGATTCTTTCTAGCAATGCTACATCAGGTTCAATCGTTCCAGATGCAACCATTTCGTTATATGCCGCCACGAGCGCCGCTTTATTCAAATATCCGCCATCTTGTAAAGGATTACGACGAAGCACACTCATCACGTCTTTACCTTCTCGAATTTCACTTAAGACGCGATGAGCCAACTCCAATTTTTGTGGAGTCAGCGCATTGATTTTCTTCCAGCGTTGACGTTGTTCTAAAAATTCCATTACTCTATTTTATCTCTAACTCAATTTTCTGTTGAATCTCAGAAACATCTTTCTTCTTAAACAGTTCAGTATGCAAACCGCATTCTATTTTTCCACGTCCAGTCCAGCGACCTGCGCGCTCATCATCATTGACTCCGATTGCAATTGTACATGGCGCACAACCTACACTGCGGTAGCCTTTTTCTAATAATGGATGCGATGGCAAATCATTTTCTTCCATGTATTGTTTTACATCTGCTCTCGTCCAATTCAATAATGGATTAATTTTTAACAAACCATCATTTTGCAGTTCTAAAATTTGTGCATTGGCACGCACAGAAGTTTGGTCACGCCGAATGCCACTAATCCACGCTTTATAATCTCGCAAAGCAGTTTGCATGGGGTGTACTTTATGAATATGACAACACAAGTCTGCATCTTCTAATGGCAACGTTCTCGTGCGCTGACGTGCATACGCATCCCAACGATGGTCGCGATACAAATCCACAATATTCAAATCCCATTCACGCGCAATCTGCTCACGGAACATCAAGGTTTCCCAAAAATGATAACCCGTATCAATAAAGAAAATTGGCAGGTTCGGAATAATGCGCGATGCTATGTGTAATAATGGCATAGATTGTGTTTGAAACGACGAACTCATCGCAATGTTTTGTGAAAAGCGCGTTTCAGCCCATTCAATAATTTCTTGCGGGGTCTTCTCTTCAAACTCTTCTGAAAGTCTTTTTATTTTTTGTACCGATAACATGCGCGCATTATACCGTTATAATCGCCACATGCATTCAGACATTGCAAAACAGTTAATTGAATTAAATCGAAAATTTTATAATGAATTTGGCGATTCTTTTTCCGCCACTCGCCAACGTTTGCAACCTGGCGTAAAGAAAATTCTTGAAATGATTAAAGAAGATGAATCTGTTTTGGATTTGGGATGTGGCAACGGGCATTTTCTTAACGAGTTATTTGAATCTGGTCACAAAGCACCGCTTCTCGGTGTGGATTTCAGCCTGCCTCTGCTTCGGGATGCAGACTCTTCGGGGGGAGTTCAGTTTCGGGAAGTGGATTTATCTAAGCTGTCAGCTTTTAGCGATCAGCTTACGGTCAACGGTCTATGGTCTACGGTCACAATGTTTGCTACATTGCATCATATTCCATCGAATGACATACGTTTAGATATTTTGAAAACCGTAAAAAAATTACTTAAACCAAATGGAAAATTTATTTTATCCAATTGGCAGTTTTTGAATAGTGAAAAGTTGAAAGCGCGGATTCAAGATTGGTCAAAAGTTGGTTTATCAAACGATGATGTGGATGAAAATGATTATTTGTTAGACTGGCGAAGTGGGGGAGAAGGTTTACGTTATGCACATCACTTTTCAGCGAGCGAGTTGCTGGGGTTAGCAACCCAAGTTGAAATGAGAGTCGAAGCGGAGTTTTTATCTGATGGGGAAAATGGAAAGTTGGGTTTTTATCAGATTTGGTCTTATAGTTAAATATTATATTTAACTTGATTTCGTCCTTTATGTTTTGCAATATACATGGCTTGGTCAGCACGGTTTATCAAAACATCAAGATTTAAAGTGTTTGCATCTATACATGCCACACCGAGGCTTGCGGTGATATTGATTGACAGCGTCTCTGAAATTTTAAATGGCGTGTTAGCAATGAGAGAACGCAAACGTTCTGCAATGTTAATTGCTAAATCCAAATCGGTATTTGGAAGCAAAAGCACAATTTCTTCGCCACCATAACGCCCGACTAAATCTATTTCGCGCACACATTTTTTGCACCTAGAGGAAAATTCTCTTAATACTTTATCACCAACATCATGCCCGTATGTATCGTTAATGTTTTTGAAGTGGTCAACATCTGCCATAATAGCTGAGAATTTTTTGTTTACATTGATAGATTTTTCAAATTCTATTCTCCCTAATTCTATTAACCCACGCCGATTATAAAGTGTAGTCAGGGGGTCGATGATGGCTTGCTCTTGTTTTTCTTTGAAGATGCGTGCATTTTCAAGCACTACAGCAACTTGATTTGCAAATATCAATGCCAAGTTTGCGTCTTCTTCTGTAAAACTATTTGGTTTGGCACTGTCTATTGCGAGCAACCCAATGGTTTTATATTGCGCGATGAGTGGTACACCCAGCCATGAATGAATGTGTTGATTTTGCAATTCACGAAATGCTTTATATTCTGATTGAACATCTCCAAGAACATAGGGTTTGCTTGTTTCTACCACCACTGTATTGGGGTTATTGCCCGGGATTGGGAAACGCATTTCCAACACTTCTTTCAGCATTTCAAAACCACTGCCGCCTACAATTTTCAACTCATTATTGTCTATGAGTTGCACAGAGGCACTATCATACGGAATCACTAGTTTTAATTGTTCTAGTATTCGTGCTATGGCTTGGTCAGGTTCTAAGGTTTCACTAATTGCAGCACTGGCTTTACGAAGGTTTTCAGATTTAACTGCGCGATATTTGGCTTCTTCTACGGCTTTGAATTTTTCTAAAGCCAATGCAACCAAAGCCGAGGCTTGTTCACAAATGGAGATTTCATCGGTGCTAAATTTGTGCGATTGATTGAAAGTGAGAATAACCGCACCTAATTTTTTCTGTTCGGCAATTAGCGGAAGTACCAAAATAGATTGCGTTTGAGCGGATTGTTGATGAATGCCGGCATCTTTGGCGGCATCTTCAATGACCAGTGTATGCCCGGCTTCTAAAACCAATTCGGTGAATGTCCGTTCGCTGGGTGCAGTTTGGATAGAAGTGTAAATATCTTTTTGTGGTCCATAAGCGGCAATTGGAATTGGGCTTTTATTTGTTTCATCCCAAACGGTTAAGAAACAACCATTGGCACCTACTAATTCTCCCAAACGCTCTACAATGATATTTGCCATTTCTTTTATATCAGTGGCTCTTAAGGAAATTTCCACAATTTCATGCAACAATGCCAACGTGCGTTGACGGTTAATTAACTTTTGTTCTGTGCGAGCACGCGCTTCAGCCGCGCCAAAAATATTTGCCGCTAAATAAAAGGCTTCTAACTCAGAAGCACTCCAAATTCTTTCATATCTACATTCATCAAACACTATAAACCCCCACCAGCGAAAGTCAACAAAAACAGGCACAACCGCAATCGAAAGGCTTTCTCTGCCTTTGTAAAAATCTTGTTCTGATTGTGGTAAATTTTTAATAATGCCATCAATCACCAAACCTTGCGAAAGCCAATCTTCCCATCTGCCGAGTCCGCTTTTTCGTAATGGCACATGCCGCAAAGAAAGATTGTCAAGTTGCGGGGTAACAGTAGGCGATGCCCACTCATAACACAAACTTGAATGAACCACATTATTCTCAAGATAATTCATAACTACCGAAACACGGCTCACATCTGCCGCTAGCCCAATTTTCTCTAACACGCCGGGGATATTCTGTTCCCACGCCGACTCGCGTAAAAATTGTTCAGCCGCCAAGCCGATAGATGACATCACCATTTCACGCCGTCGCAACATTTTTTCTGCTTCTTTTCTTTCAGTAATATCATGCAAAACGAACATTTTATCTGGCTGGATTAAACTTTCCCCCGGCTTCGGCGTCTTGACAGGAGACACGCTTAATTCATACACGCGTGCCTGCTTGCCCTCCCCAACAGTTACTTCAGTTTCAACATCTGCTTGTGATATATATGGTAGTAATTTTTCCGCATACATTGGCGAAATTTTTTCAAAAGGCTGACCAATCGCTTTTTCTTCAAATGTGTTTAATAAATGTTCAACTGTAGCATTGATGTATAAAATTCGTTGTTGCGGGTTTAACACAATCACACCATCTTTCATATTTTTTAAAATAGTGATGTGTTCTAAAGGAAGGACTTCTAATAAACGATACTTACTAATTGCCCAAGAAAGTGCCACAGCCGTAGGCAGAAAGAATAACGGTGTTAAGTCTAAATGTTTGATGAAGCCACTCCCGCTTACATACAGCACACTTCCAATAAGTGGAAAGAAAATACTCACAATCACAAAACTAATTTGTACGCGATACACCCCCGGTCTTTGAATAAATTCTAGGATTAAGACAATACTGGCGATAATCAAAAGCCCATAGGTATAAAGTGTATGAACCCAAAAGAAAGCATTGAAGTCAAGTTGAAGTAGAGTCAGCCCTGCTACCTCGGTAAGTCTTTCGTTATCCCACATTAACTGATGAAATTCATTTGTCCATGCTAGTGCTATCGCAAACGCAGGGATGACAGCAATCAATAACTTTTTTCCAGTGGTAAGTAAATGGCGTTTGCCCACAAATTCAAGTGCAAAGAAGAACATTGCTATTGGGGCAACCGCCACGCCGATATATTGAATTTGAGTAAAGAAAATCTTAGCAGAAATTGAATTGGAAAATAATTCTAGGCTGTATGTTATCGTCCACACAGACATACCCAACATCACCTGTGCAAACGAAGTGACTGCAATGGCAGGTCTCCTGCGCCAAGCATATAAACCCAACCAAGCGAATGGAATTGCAGCGACCAGATAAATCCAAGCCAAATAAATATCCGGGCGGTTAAACATGAGACTTGTTAATAATTTTATACTTAAAATACGTGAAAAAAATATTAAATTACTAATAAAAAAACTTCGTACATTTCAGCACGAAGTTTTAATTTTACTTACACAATCACCTTTTGCGGATTTATCACATATTGCCACCAGTTATTTGAAATTCCATTTTGCCTGCCTGCCACACGTGGAAAATGATTGAACCACCACTTATGATGTGCGCGAATTTCGCCGCCACCCCATAAAGATGAATCAACAATACGAATATCGCCTTTGAAATTTGGAAAGTTTAATAACCAATCAAAACACTCGCTTTTGACGGGTATTTTATTTCCCCAGTCGTAATCGCTTTGGCTGTTTGGCGCAAAATGAATATTTCCGCAGGCGGCTTTGCCAGGTGCAATTTTGTCGTAGCGCGTGAAGCGATTCCACAAATTTTTATCGCCTGGCAATTTGCTAAAAGTTTTTTCCATAATTGATTCGGCACGATGCCCAAATGATTCGTGCATTTCGCCGATGAATCTTTCATACGAAAAACCCATCACTACAAAACGCTGTTTGCTAGCGGAAGTGTTTGCTAACGGTTGTGCATTGCACCAAAACGCATCGGGTCCGCCCATGGTTGATTCATAAAAGCCAGCGTGTGGAAATGCAAAAATCCACACTTCGTCAATTTCATTATTGGCGATTCGTTGCAAGATGTTAAATTGATTCAAAATGGCATTGTAGTTAACTTCTTGCGGAATGTGTGGCGTGGCAACGCGATTCAAAACATCCAAATACGTTTGAGACGTGTATCTGAATCCATCTGTTTTGGCGGGGAATTCATTTACGTCAATTCTTTCCACAATTTCGTAACGCGCTAAACCGTTACTCACTTCTAAAATATCGCTGACGAAGCCTTCAATTAAATCAGCGATGTTGTGCCAATTTAGATGTTTTGAAAGTTTTACGCCGCTATCCATCATCGGGTCATAGTTAATGACCAAGACTTTACTGCGAGTAACATACGCAGGCTCGTTGGTATTGTCGGCGGAGTAGCCACGCGGGGCAGGTCTGAAAACATTGAATAGGCGATTAAAAAACTTAAGCATACGACCTCTTTTTGGAGTGAAGTGGCTTGCCATTTTATGGTTAAGTATCAAGATACTTGACCCATAAATTAATTACGGCATGTTGACTGCGAAATACACCTGACCATCTACTGCATAATACAACACATGGTCAGGGCTAACCGCTACGGCGCTGACCGAACCTGTTGGGATTGGGTTTCCGCGTCCTACTGTCGGGCGGAACTGATTCTGCAATTCAATGCTTCTTGGCGCGAAACGCATCAGGCTCTGACCATCCGCATCCAGCACCAAAATAGACGGGTCGGGTGGGGCGGCGAAAATCAATTGCGTAAAATGTGCCGCGCCAAATAAATCCATATCTTGATAGGCTGGGAACGGATTCACCATTGGCAATGGGTCTTTACAATTAGATTTGCTCGCGTCAATTCGGCTGAACGAACAAGAAGATAATCTGCCATCGGCATGGAGCAAGTACATTTCATCGCCAGATACGATGAAATCAATCACATCTTGTGTGGGCGTTTGCTGACCAAAAAAGAAATATGGGCGGTCTGTAAATGTGCCGTCTTTACCAATGTAAACCCACACTGCGCGCGAGGTTGAATCTAGCACATATAAATTTCCGTTTTCATATACAAAGCCAGTCACACGTCCCCAGTTTGTATCAGGCGTTGGCAGGGGAATCGCTTCTGCGACTTTATTCGATTTGCAATACAACAAATTTCCACTGGCATCTATACCTAACAAACTGGCATCAATTAAGCCACCAATAGTTGGCAATGCCAAAATATCTACCAATGGACCCACTCTATAATTTCCATAGTTGCCGGGTTTGCAATTAAATGTCGAATCTAATTGAAAGCCGCCACCGCCTAATGCAGGCGTGGCGCGTAAGGCTTCTCCGTTTTCAGCATTAAGTAAATACAAAGCATTTTCACTTGCCGCCATACGGCTGATGTTAATACCAGGTTTGGCACTAAACGCAGGATTGAATTGCATTCGCGTTAACCCAAGCAATGTATCTAAATTTGAATTGGCTTCGTTGCGTAAGTTTATCGTCTCGGTAGTGACGCGATGTTCTTCGGCACGCGAAACATTTAATAAAACATTTTCCCAACTTTTTCTTTGTTCAATTGGGTTCGTCAGCGCAACTGCTTGTGCTTGCCATTGCCTGGCTTGATTCAAATATGTATCATATTGCTCGCTTCGTCCATAACGTAAATACACCACACTAGCGAGCGTCACCACAATCAGCGGAATGACAATTGCTAAAAACAACATCAACGTGTTTGATGAAACAGTTGTGTTTTCATTCACATTTGGGTCAGGTAACAAACGCGGTAGAAAATTTCTGAATCGTTCACCAAACGATGCGCTTAATTTTCTAGCAGATTGCATACTTGTCACAATCGCTTTAGCCGTCTGACGAGTCCTTTCAGATGGCTCGCGTGGCGTGATGATTTCTTTCTCAACTTCTTCAACGACTTTTTCTTGCGCTTCATTGACTACGGGGATATTTGATTCTGTTTCTTCAACATTTTCTTTCGGTTTAGCCCGCGGAATAGACGCGGGAAATTCGCGTGGCAAGGTTTGCTTTGGTATTTCTACTTTTTCTTGTGCAGGAATTGCATAAGCCGATGGTTGCAAAACATGCGCGGAGGAAGAATCAACTTGAGGTTCGGCAGGCAGGCTGGGGCTAGAGTCAAGAGGCGGGGTTTCTTCTTTTAATGAATTTCCAAAACGAATCACACCACTTCCAACAGCAGATTGAATCAAAAGCGCATTCAAATCATCATGGGTGATTGTGGTTAATTTACGACGCATTGTATCTAACGAAGAAATTTTTGCATCTTTCAATGCAGTTGACCACGCATTCGGAACTTTGCCACACAGCAACATCAAATCGCCGACATTCAAATCTGTTTGTGCAAAATGAATGTGCGTGTTCTGACTCGAACCCAAGCCCTTGCCAGAAGCACTTGGTTCAAAAATATATTTGGTTTCGTTTTGATTGAAGATGTAGGCTTGCATCGGTCCGCTGATTGAAAAGATACATTGCGATTCACGAAACGAAGCGAGCAATAAATAACCGAGTGCATATTTTCCGCTGGTACTGGTAGACATATTTTTTTCAAGCAAATTTTTATTTACAAAATCTGCTGATGCTTTCAACGCGCTGGTGGTGGCACGCGGCGTTTGATAATAAATTTGTGCGGCATCTTCGGCTAATTTTTTATATTCAGTTGTAGTAAAAGTGGAATTGCCCGCCAGCAATAAATAAACAATGAGACGGTCTGTTTCGCGTCCGCGTGCGGCGTTTTTTGGCGGGTTGAGCGCCAGCACACCTGGCATGTTTGACTCTTCTTGCCCGCCAATGCGATAAAGTGGTGAAAGGTGAATGTCAAGTGGCATGTAAGATTGTGACCTGATTTCGCTTCATTATAACTGGTAAAATTCAACGCTATGAACTATACACTTCTCAACGATTTTTCACAAATTGATGCAAATGAATGGAATAATTTATTAAAAGAATCAATACAAGATACACCTTTTTTAAGATACGAATATCAAAATACTTGGTGGCAACATAAAGGGGGCGGTGAGTGGAAAGATGCCAAATTGATTTTGGTCACTGCACGTGAAAATGACCAGCTAATCGGTATTGCTCCGCTTTTTATTGCTGAATATGAAAACGAACCCGCACTTTTATTAAATGGCAGTATTGAAATTTCAGATTATTTAGATGTGATTGTAAAAAAAGATGACCATGCAAAATTTATTTCAGGCTTACTTGATTTTCTCGCTTCTGAATTAACTGGGGCGGGAGAACCCCGCCCCTACGATTGGAAAAAGATAGATTGGTACAACTTACCTGACGATTCCCCGACTTTGCTTGTATTAAAAGAAGAAGCAAACAAACGCAATTGGAATCATCACGAAGAAGTGTATCGTCCCACGCCACGCATTGCATTGAATGGAAGTTTTGAAGATTATTTATCTCGCATAGAAAAAAAGCAACGCCATGAGATTCGCCGAAAAATGCGTCGTGCGAATGAATCTGAATTAAATGTCAAGTTTGTTTTGGTGGGTCAAGATGCGGATATTGAAAAAGAAATCAATACTTTTTTTGAGTTAATGATTCAAGACCCAAACAAAGCGGAGTTTTTACATCCCACCATGCGCCAACAAATGACAGATGTTTTGCATGAGGCTTATAAAAATAACTATCTGTGGCTTGGCTTTTTAGAAATTGATGGTGTCAAAACCGCCGCATCATTAAATTTTGATTATGAAAATAAATTATGGGGCTATAACTCTGGCGTGAGCCGCAATCACATGGACTTGTCACCGGGTTGGGTTTTGCTGGCTCATACCATCCAGTGGTGTTGTGACAACGGACGCTACGAATTTGACTTTATGCGGGGAGATGAAGATTATAAATATCGTTTTGGGGGAGTCAATCGGTTTGTGATGCGGGTGAAAGTTAGTAAATAAGTTATTATGAAAAAGAGGAGTAGACTAATCTACTCCTCTTTTATGTTCTAAGTTTTACCCGCCGCCAGAAACACCACCTACGATTCCGCCGTCGGTCAACTTACCTAAATCACCCAAAGCGGATTCAATCTCTTCGACATTTACTTTTCTGTCTTCGTCACGGTGTTTTAATTCGCCTGCTTTTGCTTTTTCAATGGCTAATTCTTTAATCGAAGCATTCAAAGCCAATGCTTCTTTTACTAATGCCGCGCCTTGTGCATAACCAATGACTGGATTCAATGCAGTCACCACAATTGCATTTTTCTCTAACCAACCTGCCGCTTTTTCGCGGTTTGCCGTTACTCCTTTTACTGCTCTCTCTGTAAACGCATTGACAGAACCAATCATCACTTGCATCATTTCAAAAAGATTATGTGCAATGATAGGCATCATCACATTTAATTCCAATTGACCTGCTTGCGCCGCAAGAGAAACGGTTGTGTCACAACCGATGACATGAAACATGGCTTGGTCTAACATTTCTGCTAAAACAGGATTCACTTTGCCGGGCATAATCGAAGAACCAGGTTGAACGGCAGGCAAACGTATCTCATCAAGACCCGTTGAAGGTCCAGAAGATAAGAGGCGGAAATCATTGGCGATTCGCACGAGAGTCATAGCAGTCGTTCGTAGTGAAGCGGAAAAATCTGCCGCATCTGCCATTGATTGCATGGATTCAAATAAATTATCCGATTCATATAATTGCAAACCAGTTATTTCAGATAATTTCTTGACCATGTTTTTGTGATAATCAGGATGTGCATTTAATCCAGAACCGACGGCGGTGCCGCCGATACCTAATCTGCGTAAACCTTCGGCAGAGCGTTTAACTCTTTCAATATCTCGTTCAACGGCTTTGGCATACGCGCCAAACTCTTGACCTAACCGTACTGGTACAGCATCTTGCAAGTGTGTACGACCAGATTTAATGACATCATCAAATTCTTTGGCTTTGTTTTCTAATGCCGTTTGTAAGTTTTTTAATGCAGTTAATAATTCATCCAAACGCCACAACGCACCCAAACGTATCGAAGTTGGAATCACATCATTGGTTGATTGCGCCATATTGACATGGTCATTCGGATGCACAACATATTTTCCGAGTTCACCGCCTAAAATTTGTGTGGCACGATTCGCAATCACTTCATTTGCATTCATGTTATGGCTTGTGCCTGCACCTGCTTGAAATGGCTCAACCACGAATTGCGAATCCCAGTCACCAGCCATCACTTCAGTGGCGGCTGTTGAAACAGAATCAACTATCTGCTTGGCAGTGAAGCGTTTTCCGTCCACTTCTCTATCGTTGAATAATCCTAAATCAAAATTCACAAGTGCCGCCGCACGTTTTACTGCCGCAATTGACCAGATAAATGCTCGCCACGGTTTCAATCCACTAATAGGAAAGTTATCTACAGCGCGTTGCGTTTGCACGCCATACAAAGCATTGATTGGCACATTCAATTCACCAAGCGAATCTTTTTCTTTACGAAACTTCTGTTCTGTCATGGAATCTCCATAATTTTTTTCTCCATTTTACTCCGTTCCTTGTACTATAATCAAAATGATGCTAGCCAAAGTCCGCCATTTTTTTGCCTCACCCATTTTTGAAGACCCAGACAAAACGCGCCTTGCGAGAATTTTGAATGGATTTGGCTGGGCAGTCATTGCAATTATGCTGGTACTTATTATTAATCGTATCAGTACACAAACATGGGTGGGCGGCTCAACCTCTTATACATTTCCACTAGTTGTCTTTATTATCCTGATTATGCAATTCATTATCCGCACAGGATATGTTCATTTTGCTGGACGTTTTGCAGTTACATTAATTTGGATAACAATGACATACCAAGCCGCACAAGCAGATGGGCTCTGGGATGTGGCATTAATATCTCACCTTGCTGTGATTTTACTTGCGGCACTCATGCTAGGTTGGCGTGAAGGTGTTGTTGTAGGGGCTTTTAGCCTTGTTGCAATTTGGTACTTTGCCTATCAACATTATATAGGTCTGCATGAATTTAAGTTAGACCCACCGCTTAACTATGCCCGTGACTTAACTGCCGTATTCGTCATCACGAGTGTATTGATTTACTATCTTGTTTACATTATGAATCGTTCGTTGGCAGAATCAAATGTGGAATTAAAAGAAAGATTACGTGCCGAACAAAAACTTCAACTACAAGCAGATTATTTAACTGCGCTTCATGAAACTACTTTGGGCTTGGTCAATAGACTGGAACTGAATCCACTCCTCGAATCGATTATCGCTCGCGCCAGCGATTTGCTGAACACGCCACACGTTGCAATTGATTTGGTCTTACCTGATGAATCAACTTTGAAACAAGTTCATGGATTTGGAATCTTCGCAGGCTATGACGGCGAACTTACTCCCAAAGGCAAAGGTTTAATCGGAAAAGTTTGGCAAAATGGAAAAGTAATCCATATAAAAGATTACAACGCATGGGAAGGCAGAGACCCTGAAGCCGAATATGTAGGCTTTGGTGCTGTATTAGGCGCGCCGCTTAAGTCTGGTTTAAAAGTGACTGGGGTTTTAACCGCCGCTACCCTAGGAAGTCAAAAAAAATTCACTGCTGAACAAGAGTTATTAATGGAACGGCTCGCAACCTTAGCCTCTATTGCTATTGATAACGCTCGCTTATATCAAGAAGCCCAAATCGAAATTGCCGAAAGAAAATTGGCAGAAGAAAAAATTCAATTACAAGCAGAATACCTTACTGCGCTTCATGAAACGACTTTGGGCTTGGTCAATAGACTGGAACTGAATCCACTTCTCGAATCGATTATTGCTCGCGCCAGCGACTTGCTTGGCACTGACAATGTCGCTTTAGACTTAGTCCTGCCAGATGGCTCAGCACTACGCCAAGAAATTGGGCTTGGTAAATTTGCAGATTTCAATGGCAAACTTTTACAGGAGAATACTGGTGCGGCAGGTGCCGCTTGGAAAACAGGCAAAACGGTGGTTATAAAAAATTATGACCAATGGGATAAAAAACTTCCACACCTAAACGAGGCTGAGTTTAAAACTGCCATGTGTACGCCACTTAAATCTGGTGATAAAGTCATCGGCATTTTAGCAGTGGCTTATACAGAAGAAAAAGAATTTAATCACGAACAATCTTTGTTGCTAGAAAGATTTGCCGCACTCGTTTCTATTGCCATTGATAATGCACGCTTATATCAAGAAGCCCAAACTGAAATTATCGAAAGAAAATTAGCCGAAGAAAAATTAAAAACGCAAGCTCAATATCTTAATGCACTTAATGAAACGACGTTAGGCTTGGTCAATAGACTGGAACTGAATCCACTCCTCGAATCCATTATTGCACGTGCCAGCGACTTGCTCGATACAGAAGAAGTAGCACTACACTTGGTTTTACCGGATGATTCTGCACTCAAACAAGAAATTGGAAACGGCAAGTTTTCACAATTTAATAATATTCTGACTCATAAAAATTACGGTGTCACAGGCAATGTATGGGCAAGTGGCAAAAGCATGATGGTTGAGAATTACAGTCAATGGTCAGGCAGGATAGTTGAAGTTGAGGGCATGGGTTTTGAAAGTGTGATATGTGCACCGCTTAAGTCCGGCACAAGGGTAATTGGAGTAATTGTCGCCGCACACACCAGCAAAAATAAAAAATTTACACAAGAAGAGTTAACGCTATTAGAAAAAATAACAGCACTTGCATCTGTTGCCATTGATAATGCACGCTTATATCAAGAAGCCCAAACTGAAATTATCGAAAGAAAAATTATCGAAACTGAATTACGCGCCAGTGATGAACGCTTTAGAAAAGTTTTTAACAACAACAAGGTCGCTATTTCTATTGTCACATTAGAAGAAGGCATCTTTTTAGAAGCCAATGAAGCCTTTTGGCAAATTACTGGGCTGACCCCCGAAAAAGCACTAGGACACTCTGCTATAGAATTTAATTTATGGAAAAAACCAGAAGACCGCGCCGAGTTTGTAAAAGAATTGACAGAAAAAGGTTCTTTATCAAATGTCGAAGTTACTTTCCCCACCAATCGCTTTTCGCTCGCTTACTATGAGTTGATTAATCTAAAGAATCAGCTTTGCATCGTTTGCATGTTCTATGATGTAACAGAACAACGGCAAATTCAAGAAGCTTTACGCAATGCTGAATCCAGAACGCGTGCCATTCTCGAATCCATGCCCGATATGATTTTTGAAATCTCAAAAGAAGGTGTGTTTTTAGATTACGTTGCCTCAAACGAAATTACACCTTTGGTACCTCCTTCTGAATTTATCGGTAAAAGTATCAGCCAATTTTTTCCAGAAGAAATTGTGGCACAAACTTTATTTTCATTAGAACGCGCCATTGCCACAGAACAATTACATGCCTTTGAATATGAATTGACTCACGAAAACGAAACTCGTTTTTTTGAAGCACGCATCTCACCAGTAACAGATGAGACTGCAATTGTGATGGTGCGCGATATTAGCCAACGAAAATGGGTAGAAACCGAACGCGAAAAACTGATTACAGAATTAGAAAATAAAAATGCTGAATCCGAAACACTACGTGAAAGCGTATCCATTGTAGTAGAAACACTTGATAAATCAGAAGCGATAGATAGAATTCTCGAACAACTTGAAAAAGTAATTCCATTTAATAGCGCTTCTGTTCAATTATTGGATGAAAGTACATTAGAAATTGTAAGTACACGTGGCTTAGAACCTAAATCTGAACATATCGGTATGAAATTTGAAATTAATAAAGAAGAACCCGCGAATGCTTTATTACATGGCGAAGCACCTTATGTTTTGATTGATGATGTGCAAGTCAGTACCTCTGTGTTTACAGAAGATATGCATAGCAAAATTCATGCTTGGATGGCAATTCCATTAAGAGTCAAAGGTCAATTAATTGGCATTATTGCATTAGATGGATATGAAGTTGGTCAATTTAAGAAAAGTGATGCAGAACTAGCGTTGACATATGCCAATCAGGTAGCCATTGCCATTGAAAATGCACGTCTATTTAGCGAATTACAAAATGAACTAGCAGAAAGAAAAAGATTGATTGAAGAACTTGAAAGCAAGAATACAGAACTGGAACGCTTTACTTATACTGTATCGCATGATTTGAAATCTCCCTTAATCACAATTAAAGGCTTTCTTGGCTTTTTAGAGCAAGATGCCATGAA
>JAEURG010000002.1 GCA_016789345.1 Anaerolineales bacterium
TTTTGAGCCAACACCTTAAAAAAGGTTTCTTATTTCAGATGAAATAACGCGATAGGCCTGAGCCAAGGCGGCGTTTCTCGATACGAAACCACCTGCGAAAGCAGGTTCAAAACTTTGCAGAACACGGCATTCGCGGGGTATCGAAAATTGAGACTTGACAGGTTTCTTAAAACCTGTCAGGTCTTTTTTATTTTTTATGAATCTCCATTGCAACATGCACACCTGATTCAAACGCCCCTTGAATCCAAGCGTGATATAACGAAGCATGTTCGCCTGCAAAATAAATTCTTCCTTCGGGTTTGACGATTTCATCATGCAACAATGTTTGTTGACCTGGGTCGAATAGCGCAAACGCACCGCCTGCAAACGGGTCGTCGTGCCACATGTGAGATGCACCCGCTTCAAACTCTGCCCGGGCTTGTGGATGTATTACTGCAACATTTTCCAACGCTTGATGAATCCTTTCATGCGGGGGTAATGAACCCCAGCGTTGTGCATCTTCAGACCATGTATAACTAGCCAATAAAATTCCGCGACCCGTTTCTTTGCCATAGTTTGTATAAAACAAATTGCGGATTGCTAAATCTGTAACAGTGCCACCGCCATAAATATTTTCATCCGTTTCCCAAAAACGCCTTTTCATTTGGAAAAATATTTTTGCAGAAGCATCATAATGTAATTGACGAATTGCTCTTTGTTTGGCACGTGAAAATGGTTTGAGAACTTCTACATGCCGCAAGACAGGAAATGGAACAGTGATAATGACATAATCTGCTTTCGCTTCAAAATGCCCTGCCGATGTTTGATAATGAATGATGGCTTCATTTTCGGTTTGGTCAATTGCCACCATTTTTGCACCATACCGAATATGCGGATTCAATGTCGGCAAAAAAGCGTGAGATAAATTATCCATGCCTCCGATGATTTCGCACATGTTTGTATAATAATTCCCGCCATCTTCACGGAATAATTCCAAGAAAGATGAATTCATCATGGCTTCTTGATTATTCATCAAGCCGAACATTTCAATCAAACCTTCAGACCAACCATTCAGTTCTAAAAATTCACGCACAGAATATTGGTCATATTTTTCAATAATTTCATCCCAACCATCTTTTTCTACTTTTTGAACTAAAGGCTTAATCAATGCTTCCCATAAATCACCTGCTAATTTTCCTTTTTCTTTTGCAGAGGTTTCAAATCCCAAAATGTCAGGATTCTTTTGCACATCAGACATTTTATGTTTGATTCCATTAATGTAAGCATACGTGTTTGGATTTCCCATCATAAAATCTTGAGTTTGCAGATTAAATTTATTCACATAAGCCATTGTCAAAGCATGTGCGCGCGGAATCCGCATGGCACCTGCTTCCCCATATAAGCCCTGAGCAAAGGGTTCCCTTAATGTATAAATTCTGCCACCCACACGATGTTGTGCTTCTAAAATTTGAACCTCATGCCCTGCTTGGATTAATTCATATCCAGCAGATAAGCCCGCCAACCCCGCACCAACAATAATCACTTTCTTCGGCTTAGATGATTTGTATTTACTATTCAACCCCACTTTTACAACTTCTAATTCTTCTTGAATGGAAGCATCAAAACTCATGGGTATCTCCTTGTCAGTAAAAAACCATTAGCCACAGAGAACACAGAGACTTTTGAGAAAACCCTCAAAAAAATCTCAGTGAACTCTGTGTTCTCTGTGGCTTAAGAATTTAATTCATATTACTCACAACCTCAACAAAACACAATCACCAATTTAGCACTTGACGAACTCTCACTTGCGCGTGTACAATCCTCGCCGTTGTTAACAATTGAATAACGGAGATAAAGCGACTGGGTCTCATCAAATGAGACTACGAGGTGGAGGTTCTCCCGTGCAAACGGGACGCTAAAGACCAAACGAAAGTAAGGTCTGAAAATCGAATTAGTTCAGCGGATGCCTCTGAAGCCAGTTCACTGGCTTCCTTCTCCCTTCCAAAGCAAGCGGAACAACCGAAAACCATACGGCGACGTGTGAGACAAGGTAACGCAGTGACAGAAGCATAGTCATTAAGTACTGCTTGTGATGCTGGAAGGGCGTTTCTTTTTAATATCCGTGTATATTAGAACAGGTATGCCCAAGCGTGCCTGTTTTTTGTTAACCTGACCTCACCCCTAACCCCTCTCCTGAGAGGGGAACAATGTAGCAAGAAACGGGTCGTAGAAAAAGGCACTGCCAAATACAATCTCAACATCAAAAAGGAGATTGATATGGAAAGCAAAAATTTAGAACCTTTACAATACTATACGATTATCGAGCAAGCAATTCAATACATCGAAGCCAATGTGCAAAATCAACCAGAACTGGAAGAGATTGCCTCCGCTGTCGGATTAAGCGAATATCACTTTCAACGCATCTTCACGCGTTGGGCGGGCATTAGTCCGAAACGATTTTTGCAATTCCTGACGAAAGAACATGCCAAAGGATTATTGAACGAGTCCGAAAATTTGTTAGATACCACGCATCGCATCGGACTTTCAAGTTTGGGTCGGCTCCATGATTTATTTGTCAACACCGAAGCCGTCACCCCTGGCGAATACAAATCACATGGCATGGGTTTGAACATTCATTATGGCATTCACCCCACACCATTCGGAAAATGTCTCATCGCCACCACCGAACGCGGCATTTGTCACATGAGTTTTGTAGATAAAAACGAAGGACAAGCCATTGATAACTTAGTGGAGCATTGGTCACAAGCAGATATGATTGAAGATTACAAAGCGACTGCTCCTCTAGTCACCCGCATCTTTTCTGACCCGAAGCCTGATAGCCCACTTCAACTTCATCTACGCGGGACGAATTTTCAAATCAAAGTCTGGGAAGCATTATTAAACATTCCTAGCGGAGCAGTCACTACTTATGAACAAATTGCTTTAAATATTGGAAATCCTCGAGCCGTCAGAGCAGTCGGCTCCGCTGTTGGAGATAACCCCATTGCATATTTAATTCCATGCCATCGTGTGATTCGCAAAACTGGTGAGTTTGGAAATTACATGTGGGGTTCGGCTAGAAAGAAAGCAATATTGGTAAAGGAATATAGTTTAGGACACTCTTCGGCTTAATGTCATGCTGAGCGTAGCGAAGCATCTCGGAGATTATCTCAGAGACTCTTCGCTATCGCTCAGAGTGGCAAATACTTAGAAAAGGAAATGAATGAAAACAAAAATCTGGATAGCATTAATCACACTTTACATCGTTTGGGGTTCAACCTATTTTGGCATCAAAGTTGCCATTGAAACCATCCCGCCGTTTTTTCATGCAGGGATTCGCTTTTTGATTTCAGGATTAATTTTAGTCATCTGGCAACGAGCCGTAGGCAGTGAAATGCCAACAAGAAATCAATGGATTTCAACTTTCATTATTGGCAATTTATTATTACTCGGCGGTAACGGATTAGTAGCATGGGCTGAATTAACTATTCCTTCAGGTGTGGCGGCATTGATTATCGGCTCTGTGCCGTTATTTTTAGTCATTATGGAAGCATTTCGCCCAAATGGCGTTAAACCGAATTGGCAATCCATTTTAGGGTTGATTATCGGCTTTATCGGTATTTTTATTCTCGTAGGTCCCGCTGAAATTGCTGGTGGCGAAACGAGGCTGAATCCATTTGGTGTGATTGCATTATTAAGTGCCTGTTTATTTTGGGCAATCGGTTCTATTTATAGCAAATCGGCTGATTTGCCAAAATCAACATTGATGACAACAGGTGCAGAAATGTTGATGGGCAGTATCGGTTTGTTTGTCATCTCGTTAATCACAGGTGAATTAAACGGCTGGAATCCTGCCGAAGTTTCAACAAGGTCTTTAATTGGGTTGATTTACTTAATCACAATTGGTTCAATTATTGGGTTTGGTTCATACATTTGGCTGTTACAAAACGCGCCAATTTCATTGGTTGCGACGTATGCATATGTCAACCCGATAGTGGCGGTGTTGTTAGGTTATTTTTTTGGAAATGAGATTCTGGAGCCAAGAATTTGGTTGGCAACAGCAATCATCATCGGGGCAGTAGCATTTATCAATAGCAGAAGCAAGCCTCAGGTCAAGCAAGAGGCGAAGGAGGCAGTTAATGGATGATGGTCAGCAGAAAATAAAACGCCGTGAGTCAAAAAATCAAAAATATTTCAAAAGGAGAAATAAGTAATGGATAACAAAGAATTATTAAAACGGGTGAAGGAAGATAAAGTTAAATTTCTTTCTTTGCAATTCACAGATGTATTAGGTTCTGTGAAAAGTGTGGATATGCCGATTCGTCATTTAGAAGGCGTGTTGGAGGATGGCGCCTGGTTTGATGGGTCATCGGTGGAAGGGTTTGCTCGCATTCAAGAAAGTGATATGCGTTTAAAAATTGACCCTGATACTTATGCAGTTTTGCCGTGGTCATCAGACGATGCAAAACGGGCGCGTGTGTTTTGTGATATTTTCACGCCCGCTGGTGAGCCTTTTGCTGGTGACCCACGTGGCGCATTAAAAAGAATTTTGAAAAAGTTAGATGAAAAAGGTTGGAAGTACAACATTGGACCCGAACCAGAATTTTTCTTGTTCAAAGGTGCAAATGGTCATGGCGTGCACCCTGCCCCGCATGATACAGGCGGCTATTTTGATTTTTCATCTTTCGATGAAGCAGTCGTAGTTCGCACTGCCTTAATGGATGCTTTAGATGCAATGGGCTTGGATGTTGAAGTGGGGCATCATGAAGTGGCATTGGGTCAACATGAAATTGATTTTCGTTTTGCAGATGCATTGAAAGCGGCTGATAATGTTTTGACGTTAAAATACACAGTTAAGGCGATTGCCGCGCAACACGGATTAACCGCTTCTTTCATGCCCAAGCCTGTGTACGGAATCAACGGCTCTGGTATGCACTGCCATCAATCTTTGTTTGATACAAAATCTGGCAACAATTTATTCTTTGATGCAAAAGATGAAGCACGTTTATCACCTTTGGCTTATTCATTTATTGCTGGTCAATTGGAACATGCGCGTGCTTTGGCAGGTGTTGTGGCTCCAACAGTTAATTCATATAAACGTTTGGTACCGGGTTATGAAGCCCCTGTATATATCGGCTGGGCGCAACAAAATCGTTCGGCATTGATTCGTATTCCGCGCTATACCGAAGGTCGTGATAAATCTGTGCGGGCTGAGTTACGCTTCCCCGACCCATCTTGTAACCCATATATTGCGTTTACCACCATGCTCGCCGCCGCATTAGATGGCATTGATAAAAAGATGCAAGCGCCAAAACCATTGAATAACATCAACTTGTATCATTTGAACAAAGAAGAACGCACCAAATTGGGTGTCACCGAATTGCCCGGTTCATTAGCAGAATCTTTAGGTGAGTTGGAAAAGAATGCTGTTTTGAAAGAAGCCTTGGGCGATTTCCTCTTTGAAGCCTATTTACGTGCAAAATATGAAGAGTGGGATGATTTCCGCTTACGTGTGACCGATTACGAAATTGAACGATATTTAGAAACAGCATAGTAGAAATTAGCGTTTTGCAGACATCCAGAGAAACTTCTCTGGATGTCTATTTATTTATGAAAATTCATAAACATCTTTTATTGTGTCATTTTGAGCCGCGCACTTTCTCTTTGCGGCGAAGAATCTCTGAGATTGTCGTATAGACCCTTCGCTTACCCCTGACACTTCACTTCGTTCAGTGTCAGGGCTTCGGCTCAGGGTGATACGAATGTTGTATTGCTTTTTATTTAACCAATTCATCCGCTCCCGCGATATAATTTGAGCCCGACAATGATTACCACGCTCAAAAGTTACGTTCCCAATATTTTACAAAATCGCATTCTGCGCGACCCCACACCGCCTAGCAAACCTTTTATTGAAGAATATCAAGCGGCGGTGTTATTTGTAGATATTTCTGGCTTTACAGCGTTAACTGAAGAATTTGCTGCGCGCGGACCTTCCGGCGCGGAAGATATTTCATCTATTCTCAATGATTTTTATAGCCAGTGGATTCAGATTATCAAAAAGTATGGTGGCGATATTATCAAATTTGCAGGTGACGGATTACTCGTCATTTGGCAATATGATGATTTGGAGCGAGCCTCTTTGCTAGCGGCTCAAACCGCTTTGGAAGCACGCGAGACATTAGAAAATTTTCGGATTGGAAGCCGAGCCTTATCCACTCGCATCGCGCTGACGACGGGTCAAATTGCACTAACAGGTTTAGGCGGAGTCTTCAACCGTTGGGAAGTGGTCATCACTGGCGATGCGATTGACCAAATTAGCAAGGCACAACCGTTTCTTCCACCGGGGCAAATTATTGCTTCACCAGAAGCATGGGCTAAGTTAAAAGCCCACACCAGCGGAAATCAAGTAGAAGATGGGTTCGTGCTGATTGACAGAATCAGGTCACAGGTCAAGAATGAAGCGGAGCATGTTATCAATCTTGAAGAAAATAGTATTCCTGCGTTAAGGTCATATATCCCTGGCGCAATTGCAAAAAGAATTGATGCAGGTCAAAGTGATTGGTTAGCAGAATTAAGACGCGTAACAAGTTTGTTCATCAATATTCCAGAATTGGTGCGTGGCACAGACCCAGAATTTGCTCAAAAAATTTCGCAAATTTTACAAAGCATGATTTATCGTTACGAAGGTAGCATGAATAAAATTGCGGTAGATGAAAAAGGGGTTTCGTTGTTAGCCGCGTTTGGTTTGCCTCCGTTTTCACATGAAGATGACCCCTTGCGCGGTGTGTTGGCAGCGCAAGATATTTATAACGCCATTACCGAACTTGGTTTGCATTGTTATATTGGCATTGCAACTGGGCGTGTGTTCTGTGGCGTGATTGGTAATGAAACCCGCCGTGAATATACAATCAATGGTGATGCAGTTAATTTGGCAGCACGGTTAATGCACGCGGCATCTTCTGGTATTTTAGCCAATGATGGAAGCCCTGTTCACATTATCTGTGATGCAAACACATACGACTCTTCTAAAAGCCGCATAGATTTTACAAGTCTGTCGCCTATCAAAATTCGTGGGAAAGCACAACTTGTTCCTATTTTTGTGCCACAAACACGCCATGCTAAGGGAATGGCTCCGCTTGCATTGACGGACATGATTGGACGCGAGAATGAGCGCTTTGCTTTAGCCGAAGCCTTACGCGCTTTGGTAACAAAAGAAAGTCGCGTGGTGATGATTGAAGGGGAAGCAGGCTTAGGAAAATCGCGCTTGGTAGAAGAATTGTTCCGTCAAGCAGATGCGATGAATGTCAATATTTTGTTAGGACTTGGCGAAGCGATTGAACAAAACACGCCGTATCATGTTTGGAAAGATATAGCCAGAAAAATTTTCAACTTAAGCGAATTAGAGTCTTTAAGCGAACAAAAACTTTCATTTGAAAAAATAATTGATAAAGAAGAAGATTTGAAAGAACATGCACCTTTATTGAGTGCAGTTTTACCTTTTACTATTCCTGATAATGAACACACTCAAAATATCATTGGTGATGCGCGTGCAAGCGCGATGCACCAATTGATGATTGAACACTTAGCAAAAAAGGCAAACGAATCGCCAACAGTTTTGGTAATTGAAGATGTGCATTGGTTAGATTCAGGTTCGTGGGCATTGCTCAATTTGGCGGCGCAAAAAATTTCACCATTGTTAATTGTGCTAACCTTCCGCCCAATCGGTTTACAAACACCATCAGAATTTAATGCGATTAAGGGCATGGCTTCTACACGTCATCTGGTTTTATCTTCTTTAAGTGACGTAGATATAAAAACATTATTATCGCAACGCTTAGAAGTAGAAATATTACCAAATGAATTGGTTGCGTTTATTCGCAACAAAGCAGAAGGTCATCCGTTTTACAGTGAAGAACTTGCTTACGCATTGCGTGACGGCGGTTATATTGATATTGTAGACAATGAATGTCATATCACTTCGATTGGTGGCAACTTAGATGAATTAAATATGCCCGGCACACTAGAAGGCGTGATTACCAGCCGCATTGATAAAATGCCGCCCGCGCATCAACTCACGCTGAAAGTTGCATCTGTGATTGGTAGAGTTTTCGCCTTGCGAGAATTATCTGCAATTTATCCTATCAAGTCTGACCTTTCGGCATTGCCTGAATATCTTACTCATCTTGAAAATCAAGAACTTACTATTCTTGATACACCCGACCCTGAAATTTCGTATTTATTCAAACATATCATCACACAAGAAGTTGCGTACAATCTTTTGCTATTTTCACAACGGCGTTCGTTACATAAAGCCATTGCAGAATGGTATGAAGATTCTTTTTCGCGTGATATTGTCGCGTATTATCCAGTCTTGGCGCATCATTGGAAGCAAGCCGATGTACCCAAGAAAGCAATTGAATATTTAGAAAAATCTGGTGAAATGGCTTTCCGTAATGGAACATATCGCGAAGCAATTCAATTCTTTACGCAAGCCTTAGAAAAAACAGAAGCAACAAAAGATACTAGCATTTCGCCACTACGAAAAGCGTATTGGTTACGTCTGATGGGCGATGCACAAATCGGTTTGGGTGATTTAGATTCTGCCACCGCTTCTTTACGACGAGCGGCAGGGTTACTGAAATTCCCCAGCCCAAGTTCAAGCCTCGGCATTGTTTTTGGTTTGCTTCGCCAAGCCGTGATTCAATTTTTACATCGCCGCTTCCCTACTTTGTTTATGGGTCGCCTAAAAAGTATGGACGCTGAATTACAAGAAGTAGCGCAAATTTATACCCATTTGGGCAATATCAATTTCTTACGCTTAGAAAACTTGCCGATGCTATATCACACCCTAGCAAGTTTGAATCTTTCAGAATCCGGTGGCAGTTTATCGCCTGCCAGAGTATGGGCATTGGGTTCTGCAAGTGCGATTTTTGGGTTTGTGAGCCATACAATGGCAAAGTTTTATGCAGGTTTAGCACTGCAAGCCTCTGCCAAAGTGAATAATCCACGCTCACAAATGTGGACGTATTTAGCAGTCGGTGTGTATCAACTTGGGATTGCAGAATGGGCAGAATCGCGTAAATCATTACTGAAGATGAAAGAGATTGCATCCAACGCATCAGACAGCCGCCTTGAAGGAGATGCCGAGGTTGTGCTGGCAGGCTTGGAGTATTTTAGAGGCGCAGATTTTGAATCTTCACAAAAATATTACAGCAATCTATTGGCACAGGCAAAAAAATCTGGCAATTTATTACATCACACTTGGGGAACGTATGGCACGGCGTTGAATCAAATGATTCGCGGTGAGTTTGAAGGTGCCCTGCAAAGCATGAAAGACGGCGAGAATTTGGATAATACCAATATCAATGAGGCGCAACTATATGCTATGCGGGCTTTTTGTTATTGGCGTTTAGGTAAAGATGAGACATCCGTTAAAAATATTGTTAAGTCGTTGCCAATTTTGCTTCCCTTATCACAAACGATTTATTCTTTATTGGCTTCTTATAAATTGTTATCGCAAGTGATTTTTGAAATTTTAGCAAGCGGAAAAACGTTTGAGATTGATGGCTGGCGCACAAAAGCAGAAATTAAGAATACAATTAATGTTTTGATGAAATTACAAAAGAAATTTAAACCTGCTTTTCCAATGGCAGAACCATCTTATTTGTATTTTGAAGGTTTTAAAGATTGGCTACATGGCAAAAAAGACTCGGCATTCAAGCATTGGCAAGCCAGTGCAGAGATTGCCCGCAAGTATTCAATGAAATTAGATGAAGGCATCGCTTGGCGTGAATTAGGGAAATATTCACAAGGCGTGGCGCGTGAACAGGCTTTGTTGAAAGCATTAGATTTATTTAATCAATGCGACGCGATGTATGATGCAAGTGAGACAAAAAAATTACTAGAAAGCCAACAGACATCCTAAACAGTTTTTCGCACTATCCAAGTTCAGGTTCAATCAAACCATAACTTCCATTTCTACGCCGATACAACACATTGATTTTTCCAGTCTCTGCATTGTAAAAGATAAAAAAGTTATCATGCCCCAAGTCACGCATTTGAATAAGGGCTTCATCTTCCGTCATTGGGTACATTGTAAATTTTTTACGTTTAGCAAATAACGGAGAAAGTTCGCCAGTATCTTCATCAAAAATTTCTTCAGCAACTTCTGCGGCAGATTTGCCATCACCACGTCCGTGGTAATGTTTACCTTTATGTCGTTCAATTTGGCGTTGCATATTATCATACGCCGCATCAAAAGCTGAAAGCACCTCATCCGCCCGCACCTCAGAACGAAGCGTCACACCCTTTCCGTACACCATAATCTCCGCCACATTTCTATCCTTCGCATCACGCGCCGCTTTATAATGCGAAAGTTGCACACGCACCTCATCAACGGCTGGCAAATAACGGTCTAAATTGCCCGCCTTCTTATTCACATGCTCTTCAATTTTTTCGGTCAAACGGATATTCACAGTTTGGATTTCCACTTTGTTCGACATAATATTCTCCTATCTATTTATTTATACGATTTGCAAACTATGATGTTGCAAAGCCCGGGCAACAGTTAACGCGTACACATTTTCCGCGCCTGCAGAATACAACGCCTCAGCAATAGAAGATAGCGTAGCACCTGTCGTTGAAACATCATCCATCACTACGATATGCTTCCGCTTCACATTTGCAGATGATTGAAACGCCCCTTCAACATTTTTCTTCCGTTCAGGCTTGGTCAAGCCAACTTGTGTACGGGTTTCTTTTCTCCTTGTTATAGCATCAGGAGCATACTGAACCTGTAAAGCCAATGCTAATGGTTTAGCAACCATTGCCACTTGGTTATAGCCACGTTCTTTCATTCTTTGTTTTCCCAAAGGAGTCGGAATAATCATATCAATTTGCCAATTTAGATTTTTCACGAATGGCAACATCTGAAATGCAATCGCATCTCCCATAGACATATCTTTACGATATTTCAATTTATGCAAAGCATGTTGAATCGGGTTTTCAAAAACTGTCCACGCCCTTAACATACGAAAATGCGGTCTATCACTCAGGCAAGTTTTGCACACACCAACTTGTTCTTGTGGTAGACCGCATACATCACATACAATACCATTTAATACTTTTACTTTTTTCTGGCATTCTTCGCACCAGCGAGAACCCGTTTTATCACACCCTCCACACACAGGTGGAAACAACAAATCAAGTGCGCTCCAAGCCGAGCGGTGTAACGTATATTTCCAATTGGTCAAATCTGCCTCGCTTTTAAGTGCTAGCAGGATATGGATTTTGAAGCGTTAATCTAATTTCCGAGGAATGGTCCAAACGCGCCAGCAATTTGAAATGCCGCTGGAGCCATCAAAATAATCATAATAGATGGGAAAGTTAACAAAGCCATCGGGATAATCATTTTTACTGGCGCCTTATGTGCTTCTTCTTCTGCGCGCTGGCGACGTTTCATGCGCATTTGGTCAGATTGAATGCGTAACACCTTTGCCAAACTTACACCTAATGCTTGGCTTTGAATGACTGCCGCTACGAAACTTGTTAATTCTGGCAATCCAACACGGCTTTCCATATCTCTTAATGCTTCGCGTTGTGTTTTACCAAGTTGCACTTCACGAATACAGCGCCCAAATAAAATAGAAAGTTCGTTTTCCCATTTTTCTGCTACTTTAGACATTGCCGCTTCAAACCCTAAACCTGCTTCTACACAAATCGTCAGCAAGTCTAGTGCATCAGGCATGGCTTTACGAACTTCGTTTTGGCGACGGTTGATTCGGCTTTGTAACCACAATTGCGGAAAGAAAAACCCTATGGTGGTAAAAAGCCCTACCACCCCAATCACGCGCCCGAGGGGCCAGTCTACGGTGGGTAAATTGGCAATCATCAGTAAAAGCCCGCCGAAAATTGTAGCCCCCACAAAACGAGTTGCTAAAAAGGTAGAAGAATCAATTCTGCCAGGGTTACCAGCTAGTTCTAATTTTCGGGTAGTTTCTTGTAATAACTTTTCAGGGGTAAAGCGGGTAGAAAGGTCACCAATTCGCCTGATAATAGGAAGCACAACGCGTTCCATAAACGGTTGTTGCAATTCAATATCTTCAAGCGAAACATTTTCGCCACGTTGAGTGGCTTCGGCAAGGCGGGCAAGCACGGGGTCACCTTCTTCGCCTTGGGCTTGACGCGCAAACCTTGCACCCACTATAACTAGTACAACCGCGCCACCAATAATGACTATGGCAAGGATGATGCCAATTAATGTATTCATGCTAAACCTCAATATCTGCAATACGCATCATAATAAAGTAACTAGAAAAAATTAACCCGAGGACGGCGCAAATAATGATGGCTGTACAAGCGGGTCCACCTGCGGTGACGGATAACAAATAGTCTGGGTTAAGAAACCAAAGTACAAGTGTAAGACCAAATGGAATTAAGGAAAGAACCGTGCCCGAGGTGCGCACCTGAGCAGTTAGTACGCGCACTTCGCCTTTGATGCGGATGCGTTCCCGAATTGTAAATGAAATGTTATCCAAAATTTCAGAGAGGTTACCACCCACTTCGCGTTGTACGTTAACTGCAGTTACAACAAAGTCAAGGTCATCACTTGGAATGCGCCGTAGTAAATTATCTAGCGCAGTTTCCATCGGGATGCCGATTTGCATTTCTTGCACAACGCGCTTAAATTCATCATTAATTGGAGAGGGTAATTCTTTACTCACCGCTTCCATAGCTTGCATGGTGGAATAGCCAGCCCGTAAACCGTTCACCATTAGGTTGAGCATGTCTGGCAATTGGTCATTAAATTTTCGCAAACGTTGGCGTTGTTGAGATGAAACATAAAAACGCGGTGCAATTGCACCAATTACGCCTCCAATTAATGCCGAAATAGGGTGTTGGTTTCCGAAAAACCAAGCAAATAAAGCAAAGATAACAATACTGGCTAAAATGACAACCAAGTATTCAGCAACTTTTAGTTTTAAGTCGGCACGGGCAAGTTGTTTGGCAATGCCATCGCCAAGCCTTGTTTTTTCTACCCGTTTTGAAACCCAGTTCGTGAGGACGTATTTTTGTGCTTCACGGTCTACATCATCTTTATTACTGCCATCGTCAATGTATTGGCTAAGGCGTTCTTCAACTAGCACCCGCTCACTGTTGGAAGAGATGACAACGCCAACAATCAGCAAAGCCATTAAGATGATGCCGCCAATGATAATAATCCAAGCCATTTGTTCTTTTATCTCTTCGTGTTAGGTTTTAATAACGGCGTCTTTCGCCAATACCAAAAATAGAGGGCGGCAATTGGATACCTGCCGCTTCAATTTTATCCATAAATTTGGGGCGTAAGCCAGTTGGGCGTAACCGACCAACGATTCTTCCATTTTCTGTACCAGATTGTTCAAACAAGAAAATATCGGTCATAGTAATTACTTCGCCTTCCATACCGCTGACTTCGGCAATGGTGGTCACTTTACGAGTACCATCACGCATACGTTCTTGTTGAACGATTAAATCCACAGCACTTGCCACTTGCTCACGAATAGCGCGAATTGGCAAATCCATACCAGCCATTAAACACATGGTTTCAATACGAGCCAACGCGTCACGCGGGCTATTGGCATGGGCGGTGGTCATAGAGCCATCGTGACCTGTATTCATGGCTTGTAACATGTCTAATGTTTCGCCACCACGACACTCACCCACAATAATCCTTTCAGGGCGCATACGTAGTGCATTAATGACCAAGTCACGAATTGTAATTTCACCACGTCCTTCAATATTCGGCGGGCGCGATTCCAATGTCACCACATGTTCTTGGCGTAATTGCAATTCAGCCGCATTCTCAATTGTCAAAATGCGTTCATCTGAAGGAATAAAGCTGGAAAGTATGTTTAACAGCGTTGTTTTACCAGAACCTGTACCACCAGAAATAAGAATATTTAATCTTGCTTCTACGCAGGCTTTCAAGAATTGCACACTCTCAGGTGAGAGTGAGCCAAACTGAATCATTTGGTCAACTGTAATTGGGTTTTTAGAAAACTTACGAATTGTCAGAACAGGTCCAACCAAAGAAATTGGTGGAATAACTGCGTTCACACGAGAGCCATCTGGCAAACGCGCATCTACATACGGGCTAGATTCATCAATACGACGTCCCAACGGCGCAACGATGCGGTCAATAATTCTCATTACATGGTCATTACTTTCAAATGTAATTGGCACACGATGAATTTTACCTTTGCGTTCGATGTAAATATTCTTTGGTCCATTCACCATAATTTCTGTAATGGTGTCATCTTCTAGCAAAGACTGCAAAGGACCAAAGCCTAAAATTTCAGCGGCTATTTGTTCAAACAAACGCGCACGTTCTGGGCGTGAAAGAACAATATTTTCTTCGGCAAGAATTTGCTCAAATAACCCTTGAATGGTACGGCGCACTTCGTCTGTGCGTGTCACATCCATTGAGGGGTCAATTTCAGCCAATAATTTATTTTGAACTCGAGTCTTCAAATCAAAATATGACCCAGCCTGTGGTGAGGTGATGGGTGCACTGACTCTTCTGGCTTGTAATGAAGATAGGCGGGATGAGTCGCCGCCTCCACCCCCGCCTGAGCCTGCTTGCCCGCCCCCAGCCGTCCCTTGTTGTTGAGGCGGTTTTGAGTCGCCGCCTTGTTGGGCATTGCCCTGTCCTTGTTCAATACGTCGAAGTAACGACATAGTAAAACTCCTTAACGTTTACCAATCGGCGCGCCATTTTCTGCTTCTAAGGCAGTAACTCGCGCTCGAACTGCTTCAGCCAATGAAAGAATACCTCTTCCAATTGGTTGAGATTTATTATCTAACATAAATGGTACGCCACGATTTACAGCCGTGATTGCAATTTTTTCGTCAAACGGAATCGCCACTGCAATTTCGTGTTTGAGGTTTTCGCTAATTCGTTCTGGTGAAATTGAGATTCGTTTGTCGTAACGGTTCATTGCAAATACAATTCGGTCTTTACTTACGCCCATTGTTTGTAACAAATCAAGCAAAGCGCGTGCATTTTTGATAGCGGGTATCTCTTGGGTGGTGATTAGAACGACCACATCACTAATATCTATTGTAGCAAGTACAACTTCTGTCAAAAATGTTGAGGTATCTACCACAACATAAGAATACATGTTTTGTAAAAATTGTAAAACTTTTATGAATTGGTCAGCAGATATGCGTTCTGCTTGCTCAGGCTTTAAAGGTGCCGCTAAGATACGAATTCCTGAAGCCTCATGCTTTACTAAAATTTCTTCAAGAATTTCAGGTTCAAGGTCATCTACACGTGGGGCTATGTCCAACACTGTATTTTTACCTTGTTCATTGACAAAAATTGCCACATCGCCAAATTGTAAATTGCCATCTACTAAAACTGCGCGGGTATCTTCATTGCTTAATGCAATGGCTAAGTTAACAGCAACTGTTGTGCAACCTGTTCCGCCTTTAGGACTATAAACTAGAATAATTTTTCCTTTTGTAACTGGGGCAAATCCAGTCATACCACCTAACATGCCAGGTCCAGAAATGCCAACGGATTGTTTCGCGCCTTTGGCTCTTTCGCTATGCGCCATTTCGCCAGCGCGTTTAATGGCTGAGATTAATTCATCACCCATTGGTGGCTTTGTGAGAAAATCACGTGCGCCTGCTAGCATGGCTCGGCGCATGTAATTTGGGTCGCCTTGCACAGATAATATGACAACTTGAATATGGGGTGATTTTTGGCGAATCTCTTCGGTTGCTGTAATGCCATCAATATCTGGCATGTTGATGTCCATTAAAATCACGTCGGGGTCCATTTCACTTGCTAGTTGAATCCCTTCGCGCCCACTACGCGCTGTACCCACAACATCTACATCAGACTCAAATTGCAATAACTTGCGGACGTTTTCACGGGTTTCCGCAATATCATCAACAATCAGCACA
>JAEURG010000025.1 GCA_016789345.1 Anaerolineales bacterium
CACTTGTTGCTCCGCAAGGAATTTTCAAACCACAAATACTTGATTTACCACTTACTATAACAACGGCACCAAAAGGTCCTTATGATGATTACTTTGGCTCTGATGGGTTTTTGTTATACAAATATCGTGGTATTGACCCAAATCATAGAGATAATGTTGGATTAAGAAAAGTATTTGAACTAAAAAAGCCTTTGGTGTATTTACATGGAATTGAGCCTGGAAAGTATTTAGCAACTTATCCCGTATACATTATTGGAGATGACCAATCTAACTTAACATTCAAAATCGCAGTAGATGATGCGATACCTGTTTTTGAAAATGTAACAAATATTTCCCATCAAATTTCTGATGCAAAGCATTCATATCTTACAGCAAATATTAAAGTTAGGTTACAGCAAAGAAGTTTTAGAGAAAAAGTTTTAGATGCTTACAAATCACAATGTGCTTTTTGTAAACTAAAACATCGTGAATTACTAGATGCTTCTCATATCATTCCAGATAATTTACCTGAAGGAAAATCTACAATAGAAAATGGCTTATCTTTATGTAAACTACATCATGCCGCTTATGATAGTTTTATTATTGGTGTAACTCCAGACTATGTTATTAAAGTTCGTGAAGATATTTTAGAGGAAGAAGATGGTCCAGTTTTACAACATGGATTAAAAGGTTTACATCAAACAAAACTAATTTTGCCAAATTCAAAAAGTCATTATCCGAGTAAAGAATCTTTAGAATGGCGATATAGTAGATTTACAAGGGCAAATTAAATTTATAAAAACTCCAAGATTTTCTCGGAGTTTTGTTTTCATCCTGCTGTAGGTGAAACCTGATACTCAATTTTGCTAGGCACATTCACCCTTTGCGAAGCATCTAAAATTTCGAGTGAAACCAGATTCCCTTTTTCATCATAATCAAGAAACACACCTGGCTTATCTTCGTCACTTTCTGCAACAAGTGTCCCAGAAAAAATGATGGTTAAAATATCTGTTTCACGGTCATAATTTACTTTCATAGCTACTTTATCAACTTATCATATTCAGCATGTGTGCCAATCCAAAACCATAAAGTTCCTGCTTCAATTTCAACACCAAGAGCGCGATATTTCTTCCCAACTCGAACAGATATATATTTTCCTACTTTCTTTAATCGTAAAGAAGGGTGCTTGGGGTCGGCTTTTAATAAATCGTAATTTTTATCTGCCAGCTTCTGAATAGCATCAGGGAGTTCATCATACTTTTCCCAGAACGATGGGCTGGCATAATGCTTCATAACTCTTTGGCTTTTCCAGATTTAAAATCTGCAATTGCTTTGTTGGCAATATTATCTAACTTGCCAGACTTTACATCATTTTCAAATTGTTCATCCCAAAGTTGAGCATCAAATTCCTCAAACCACTCACGAAAACGCGCCAAGTCATTAGAAGATAATCCTGCAACGGCTTTTTCAATTTCATAAATAGTCATTTCAAACTCCTTACTAAACTTAATACTATTTTACCTTTAAATTCCTTTGTGTGCTTCGTGTCCTTTGTGGTTAAATAAGAACCATGCCCTCCACCCTTCCCATTCTTCGTGCCAGACGTGAAAACAAGTATGAACAACAAAGCATAGATTAATAACGTGCGTACTTTTATATCACACCCAACTTCTTCCCCACATCCTTAAACGCTTCTAAACCTTTATCCAAATCATCTTTTGAATGTGATGCCGAAATCATCACACGGATTCTGGCTTTGCCTTGTGCAACAGTTGGGAATCCGATTGCCATGGCAAACACACCTGATTCGAATAATTCTTTGCTGAATTGTTGTGCGAGTTTTGCTTCACCTAACATGACGGGGGTAATTGGAGTTTCGCTGACACCTGTATTAAATCCCAAATTTTTCATTTCAGATTTGAAATATTTTGCGTTCTCCCAAAGTTTATCTACCAATTGCGTTGAGTCTTCAAGCAAATCAATTGCGGCTAAACATGCCGCTGTATCTGGAATAGTCATGGCAGATGAAAATAAAAACGGTCGCCCGCGTTGACGTAACCATTCAATAATAATTGACTTCCCAGCAACCATGCCGCCAACAACGCCAAATGCTTTTGAAAAAGTTCCAACTTCTACATCTACTTTGCCATGCAAACCGAAATGGTCAACAATGCCGCGTCCACCTTTGCCTAAAACACCTTCACCATGTGCATCATCAACCATCAACAAAATATCATATTTTTTTGCAACTTCATAAATATCAGCCAACGGAGCAATGTCACCATCCATGCTGAAGACTCCATCGGTGATAATCAATGCTCTTCGATATTGGCTCAAATTTGCTTTAATTTGCTCTTCCAAATGTTTTACATCATTATGTTCATATGCAATAATTTTCGCGCCAGATAATCTGCACCCATCAATAATAGAAGCATGATTTAATTTATCTGAAAATATTACATCTTCTTTTCCGACCAATGCGGGTATTGTTGCTAAGTTTGCAGTGAATCCGCTTTGAAATGTAATCGCCGATTCAACACCTTTGAATTGTGCAATTCGTTTTTCCAATTCCACATGCAATGTGGTTGTGCCTGCAATTGAGCGAACTGCCGCAGGTCCAATCCCCAACTCACCCGTCGCGTTTTTTGAAGCGGAAATTAAATCAGGATGATTGGCTAACCCTAAATAATTATTCGAGCAAAAATTCAAAACATTTTTTCCATCCACAATCAACCATGCGCCTTGTGGCGAACCAATCGTGCGGATGTTGTTATACAAACCTTGCGATTTCAAATTTTCAATTTCTTGTTCAATCCAATTTGTTTTTGTCATGCTCATCTCCTTCAATCAATAAACCTAACTCGGCAAAAATTTCTATCACTTTTTGAATCGCGCCACTTTTGATGATAACCGCAGTGGGACTTAATAGCTCGCCGAAATATTTTCCTGCTTTCGACTTTCGCGCCTCTTCCATGACCTCAGGCTTGTTGACTCTTAACACAACCAGATTCTCAACCCGCGCTTCGCTTCCATTGGCGTTCCAATTTTTTAATGCTTTCACCAATGCTGGCGGCACATTTCCATTTGTATATTTGACCAATAAGTTTAATAATTGCTCTGCTTTTAATCCTTGCTCATTTGCTCGTTTTAATGATTTTGCATTAATGAAATAATGATATTCATTATTTTTTTCTTCTTCCCAATTACAAAATCTCGCAATTTGATAACGCACTGCTCTCGAAAAATATCTTGAAACAGAAATTTTTCCGTTTGAACTTACTAAAATCTTTTTGTCAAAAGGCTCAGGTCGCAAGTCATTTGACTTTTGACCTTCAACCTGTGACTTGATTCTAAACGCTGTAAATTCTTTTCCTTCTTCACTACTCGCCAAATCCACTTTGCCTAGCCAATGCAAAGTTTGGATTAAATATTTAATCAGTGCACCATCAACAGAATCCCAATAGGCAAAGCCTCGTAAATACTGCCCATCCGATTCGCGTTTGATGAACCATGAATCATAATCACCTGCGGGTCTTTGAAAATCGGGAAATTTTTCTTTGATGGATTTTATAAATGAATTAATACTCCACCATTTGCCTTGCGGAATATCGTTGATTAAATTCATCAAAAATTCACGTGTCACTTGTGGCTGATTTTTCCACTCGCCTTCACAGATGATGTTTGGGATTAATCTTAATTCATTAAACGAATCAGACTTAATCCATGCTTGATATAAAGTATTTAACGCGTCGGTTCTGTTGGCTTCAAGAAATGTTTTAACAGTTTCGGTTTGAGGAATATTTTTTTTAATGATGTTTGATGCAGTTAATAGGTTGTGTAGGGGCGACTCGTGAGTCGCCCCTACGGAATTCATTCGTAATGCCGCTAGATAGGTTGTGGCATCATCTAAAATAAAATCATCGGCTGGGATTTCAAAACTTTTTTCAACAGGTGTGGCAGGGCGACCTAATGGTTCGTTTTTCTGTAGGGGCGACGCATGCGTCGCCCCTACTTCTGTAATAACTTCAAGCAAATCATCTGGAATGTATGCAAATTCTTGCAAGCCTTTGTCTGTTTCAAAAAAGGCTTTGGCAATTAAGCCACGATAAAAAAGAATTTCAGAAGTTGAAGCTGGTTTGAGGTGAGGACGTTCACGGTCACGTTTACCTGCGCCCATTTCACGAATCTCGCCATGTTTACGAGCGAACACAGACCATTCAATTCTTCCGTTTGAATTAATAAGTTCTGTCAATGCGGTTTTGGCTGGGGCTTGTAAAATGTCGAGGGTTTCAGAAACAGATTCAAGGTCAAGTAATGAAGCGCATAATTCTTCAAGTGCAGAATCAAAGTCATTTGATTCGAGTTCTAATCCCCAAAACTCGGCGATGATTCTTAAATGTCCAATATCAGATTTTTGTAGGCTTTGAGATAAATCAGGCATATTCGCTTTCCACTTTCTATTTTAAGGTAGAAAGTGGAAAGTAGCAATTAACCCTTTACAACTTTTAAAGCATTTGGCAAAATTTCAAATGAAACTTTTTTTAAGTTGCTTCCAAATGTTGTAAAAATTTCACCGTCGGCGTGGATGTATAACGGCAAATCAGATGTAAGGGTTAGTTTTTTGAATTCACCTGTGCGAACTTGTTTGAAACGCAAGTGTGTGCCGTTCATAAATTCTGGCACGAGACGGAACATCATGGGGCGTGAAACTTTTTGGACGGCAACATAAGTCATTTGTCCGTCATTATTTTTTGCATCAGGTGCGAGCATGAATCCCCCACCTTCACGAGGACCATTGCATAGTGTTAGCATTAAAATTTTGGTATCAAAATTTTCTGCATCAGTTTGAATATTTACTTGCATCGGGTTGTGATTCATAATAATGGTTTGAATCACAGCGGTGAGGTACATCATAAAGCCTTTGACGATAGGCAGTTTGTGTGAATGAATGGTGACGATGGCATCAAAACCAATGCCAAGTGTATTATCAAAATATTCTTTGCGACCAATTTGTTCGTCTGTCATTAAACCAATATCAACGGCTTGGATGTTTTCTGCTTTGAGTGCATGGGCTAAGGCGTGAGATGATTTTTGTGTAATGCCCATTGAATATGCAAAATCATTCCCTGACCCAATTGGCACAACACCCAAGACAGGGCGTTTATGTTCTGGAACTTGCATTAATCCATTCATTACTTCGTGAACTGTGCCATCTCCACCCATTGCTACAACTAAATCACAGCCTTCTTCAGCGGCTTGTTTGGCGAGTTCAATGCCGTGTGTTGGGTAAACAGTTCCACTCCAAGTTAATTCACCTTGAAATTCTTGTGCAATCGGACGTAGGTCATTGGCAGTTTTCCAAGCCCGTCCCATATCTGCCATGGGATTGAGAATCAATTTCACTTTCTTCGGCATCGCTTCATCTCCTGAAAAATAGATTGGTTATTCGTCGGGCGAGGTTTTCTTTAACTTGAGCGGGTTTAGGTTTCCTGTCATTCCTTTGGCAACTGCATATTTGCCACGATAATATTTCTTAGCATAATACAAAGCCCCATCTGCCGCACGTAATAAATCACTTGGCGTTTGGGCGTGAGCTGGGTACACTGCAATTCCTGCTGAAATTCCCAGTGACAAGTTTTTATCTTCTGGGAAATTAAAATTATATTCGCCCATCAAACCAATTACTTTTTCGGTTACGGCTTGAGCGGCTTCTAAACCAGTATTACGCATGACCAATGTTAACTCATCACCGCCATATCTTGCTAAAAAGTCAGACCCGCGCATTTTTTGAGCAAGAAAATTAAATAATGAATATAACAATTCATCACCTACGTTATGACCAAAATTATCATTGACTGTCTTAAAGCCATCTAAGTCCATCATCACCACTGCAAATTCAGTATTCATGCGGCTAGCATAACGCCATTCTTCATGTAAACGTTCATCCAATGCACGGCGATTCGGCAACCCAGTTACGCTATCCGTATTCGCCATTTGCGTCACACGCTTATATAAACTTGCATTAAAAATTGCAACTGCCGCTTGGTCGGCTAACAAACTAATCAAACGAATCTCAGAGCGTGAAAAATGACCCGTCACCGAGCGTGATAAATTCATCACACCCACAATTTCATCTTTAAATTTTAGAGGGATACTAATAATCGAGCCATGCCAAGTTTTCAGAGAGTCTTTAAAAATTGGATGATGCAAAATATCTTCCACCATTATTTGCTTGCCACTTTTTGCAACCAAGTACGTCAATCCATTTTCTCTTGGAACAGCAAAAGCTTTATTCCGAACGCCATCAGCATGAAGCGATGCCCCAAACTCCAATACGCCGCGTTCATAAAGAAAAATATGCGCAGAACGGGCATCTTTCACCAACCCCATTGCTTCTGTCACCACTGCATCTAAAACCGTTTGAAAATCCAAGCTTGAAGTTAAATTTAAACTAATACGCTTCAAAGCGTCCAATTCATTGGCTTGATGCTTCACGGTTGACATCAATGAATGTTTTGAAATCACCTCTTGTGTGATAGACATAGCATCATCATCCCCATTTTTAGCCGATGAACGTTCTCTTGATTCAATTAACACTTGAATCAATCTTAAAATTGATTTTTTTTCCTCTGGGGGAATAGAGGCATCCTGCGAAATAATTTCCCAGGCTCGCGTAAAGGTACTTCCAGTTTTTTTATGAGGTGTATTCATCTCACGATTGCGTTTACTATTATACACTTGCATCATCTGTTTATGACCTTAGATTTTATAGGGATAGACTGTGTTAAAATGAAAATTAATCAAATTCTTAGATGAGGTTCTTTGTGACAAACCAAACCGCTTCACAACCTACGGGGAAACTTGCTCCTGCAACCCCGCTGAATCCACGCCGACGAGCCCTGCTGATAGGCGCATCCGAAGGCATGGGTGCGGCGTTAGCCCGCAAACTCGCCAAAGAAGATTACACGCTTGCCTTAATTAGTCGCCAAAAAGATAAATTACAGGCTTTGTGTAATGAATTAAATACAAAAGAAAAAGTTGCACTTTCATACCCACATGATGTCACTAAATACAACGAAGTGCCTGCATTGCTCCAAAAAATTGTCGCTGACCTCGGCGGGCTAGACACAGTCGTCTTTTTAGCAGGCGTTAACTTTCCACCTGGCGGCATAGACAAATACAACTTTGAATATGATAAAAAAATGGTTGAAGTCAACTTAATCGGTGCAATGGCATGGCTAACTCCAATTGCAGAAATGTTCCAGCAAGCAAAAGCAGGTCAAATCGTTGGTATTGGTTCTGTGGCTGGCGACAGAGGACGAGTCGGTAACCCTGGTTACAACACATCCAAAGCAGGCTTTGCAACCTATCTTGAAGCATTACGAAATAGATTAACGCGTCATGGAGTCAATGTCTTAACCGTCAAACCTGGTTTTGTCAAAACAGAAATGCTCAAAGCCGCACAAGGTGGCACGCCATTTGCCATTGAACCTGAAAAAGCGGCAGATGATATTTACAAAGCCATGAAAAAACGCAAACAAATGATTTACACGCCATTCTTCTGGCGATACATTATGTTCATCATTCAAAATATTCCATCATTTATTTTTAGAAAGTTATCTTTTTAATAAAATAAACCCTAAAGGTCTTAAAGACCTTTAGGGTTTGCATCTTTCCATGCAAACTCAATTTACTCAACTCGAAAATTTCGGACATTCGCTTCGCGCGCAATCTTTTGTGATTCAAGCAAGAACAAAAGATGATGTTAAATCTGCATTTCAACTTGCAAAAGAAAAAAATTTAACAGTCACAGCGCGTGGCGCGGGACGAAGCTATAACGACGCATCATTAAATGGTGGTGGCATTGTACTGGATACGTCAGCCTGGAATCTGATTCAGGAATGGAACCCACACACAGGTCAAATAAGATGCGAGCCCGGCGTCACCATTGAACAGTTATGGCAAAAAGTCGAACCTGATGGTTGGTGGCCCCCCGTCGTATCAGGCACAATGAAAACAACGTTGGGTGGGTGTTTATCAACCAACATTCACGGCAAAAATAATTTTCAAATGGGACCGATTGGCGAGCATGTGTTGGAGTTCACTGCCATTTTGCCGACAGGTGCTGAAGTTACTTGTTCGCCAAAACTTAACGCTGATTTATTTTATGGAATGATTAGTGGATTGGGCATGCTTGGAATTTTTACGTCGGTGACGTTGCAAATGAAACGCATCTATTCTGGACTTCTAACTGTGGATGCGTTCCCTGTAAAAAATCTTCACTCACACCTTTTGACATTGCAAGAGAATGCACCGAATTATGATTACATCGTCGGTTGGTTGGATACAACTGCAAATGGTTCAGCACTTGGGCGCGGACAAATTCACGCGGCAAAATATTTGCATGAAGGCGAAGATAAAAATCCGAGCGAGACTTTCAAATTAAAAAATCAAACTTTGCCTTCAACAATTTTTGGAGTGTTTCCAAAAAGTATTTTGCATTTTTTTATGAAACCGTTTGTGAATAATTTTGGTGTATGGGGTGTGAATACTGCCAAATACATTGTTTCATTACGTAAACATTCATTCAAAGAATCGCATGGTGCGTTTCATTTTCTTTTAGATTATGTTCCGAATTGGGAACGTTCGTTTGGGCATGGTGGTTTGATTCAATATCAATCATTCCTTCCTAAAGAAACTGCTGAATTTGTCTGGACTCAAATCCTGAAACTTTCATTGAAGAATCATTTACCTGCTTATCTCGGTGTGACCAAACGTCACAGACCTGATAAATTTTTACTCAGCCACGCCGTAGATGGTTTTTCATTAGCATTAGATTTCAAAATAACTAACAAGAATCGTAAGAAACTTTATTCTATGCTTCAAGACTTTGACAAAATCGTCGTTGCCAATGGCGGCAGATTTTATTTTGCGAAAAACTCTGAAACCACAAGTGAAACAGCCAAAACATTTTACGGCGAAGAAACTATCGAGAAATTTAGAAAACTCAAAAAACGCTGTGACCCGAATGGTTTGCTGGAATCGGATTTGTATAGAAGGATATTTGGAAATTAATTCTAGGGGCGACTCATGAGTCGCCCCTACGGAAGTAATAAAATGAATCTCGAAATTCTCGATCTTGGCTTAATAGATTACGACTCCGCTTGGAAACTACAAGACCAATATGCAAATGAAATCGCAGAGGGAAAACGTAAACCAACATTGCTTTTGCTTGAACATCCGCATGTGTATACGTTTGGACGAAAAGGCAATGCAGAAAATTTACTTTGGAATGAAATCCAATTAAAAGAAAAAGGTGTTTCTACCTTTTGGGTAGATAGAGGTGGAGATATTACTTATCACGGACCTGGTCAATTGGTAGGTTATCCGTTGATTCCACTTATGCCTATTAGACCTGACAGGTTTCAAGAAGAAATCACAAACTTGGAAGATGACTCAATAAGACCTGTTAGGTCTGACTATATTGGTTACATTCGCAATTTGGAAAAAATGCTAATCGGTGTTCTCATGCAATATGGTATTGCATCTGGTCAGATAAAAGGAAAGACCGGTGTATGGGTGCAAGCAGATGTGCATTCAAAATGTCCGCGATGCAAGCCAGAAGATAAGCAAAAGCCTGCGAAGATTGCCGCAATTGGCGTCAAGGTAGATGCGAAAGGAATTTCACGTCATGGCTTTGCGTTGAATGTGAATCCAGATATGGAATATTGGGATGGAATCATTCCGTGTGGTTTACCCGAACCTGTTGTTTCTTTGGCTGATTTATTACCGGAATCGCCAACTATGCAAGATGTGAAAGAAAAAGTGAAAGAACTATTTTGTACAACTTTTCAAAGCCAATATTAATTTTCTTTGGTACTTATGCAGGATGTGGGAATAAAAAATTCATTGCATAATCAACCATGAGGTTTTATGA
>JAEURG010000109.1 GCA_016789345.1 Anaerolineales bacterium
AAATGTATATTGATTAAAGTCTGCTGGTTTTTCACTTTCGCCATGCCCCAATAAATCCAGTGCAAAACTTTGGTAGCCCGCATCTGATAATTCGGGCAGTAAATCATCCCAATCATGCAGTGATGCGGCGAGACCATGCACCAAAACAATCGGTTCACCTTCGCCTTGCGTTACATAATTTACTTTTTGATTGTTATTCAGCATCATGCTTTGATACATGATGTTATTTGTTTTTAATTCCATTATTCACTCTTTGTGTCACTCTGAGCGTAGCGAAGAGTCTTTAAGACAATCTTGGAGATTCTTCGCCACTAAGAACAAGTGCGTGGCTCAGAATGACAAGGTTTTGTTTTATTCGCTTGCTATTTCTTTCCCATATCGTTTTGCTAATTCTCTTCGCAATACTTTACCTATAAACGTTCTCGGAAATTCATCCATAAAAATTACAAATCTTGGAACCAGATGCGGTGGCAACCTGCGCTTGCAATATGCAATCACAGATTCTGCACTGGGTTTTTCTCTTCCGCCAATAATAAATGCAAATGGATGCCCAGCCACTGCTACAACTGCCACTTCTTTAATTTGCGGAATTTCATAAATCACTTCTTCCACATCGCGTGGGAAGGCTGGGTCTTTTCCACCTTTTTCTGGATACCACATATCGGCTTTGCGCGCGATGATGCGGCAAAAGCCTTCTTCATCCATTTGAGCAACATCGCCTGTCAATAACCAGCCATCACTGGTTAATACTTCTTTGGTAGCAGATTCATTTTTCCAATAGCCCATCATCACCTGCGGACCGCGAATCGCCAACTCACCAATTTGACCGGGTTCGACTTCTTTACTACTAGTCATCAAATCTACAATCGCGGCTTCGGTAGATGGAACTGGCACGCCGATACTGCCAATTCGTCTATTTTTATTTAATGGGTTAGCATGAGTGACAGGACTTGCTTCGGTTAATCCATAGCCTTCCACTAATTTACCTTTTGTCAATTTTTCAAATGCTTCTTGCACTTCCACAGGTAATGGTGCAGACCCACTGATGCAGGCTTTGATAGAACTAATGCCATATTTCCTCACGCCTTTGAAATTATTAATCGCAACATACATATTCGGCGAACCGGGGAAAATCGTCGGCTTATATTTTTTGATGGTTTTCAATACATCTAAAATTTGAAATTGAGGTTTCAAAATCATTGCCGCGCCAATTGCAACGGGGACGTTTAATGCAGTTGTTAATCCATAACTATGGAAAAACGGCACAACGCATAATAATCTTTCTTTGCCTTCAATGGCAGTTGGTAACCAATGCCGAGTTTGCAAAGCATTTGCCACCAAGTTACGATGCGACAACATCACGCCTTTAGATTGCCCAGTTGTTCCACCTGTATAAATAATCACTGCTAAATCTTCTGGAGCTACATCCACTGTTGGAGATTTTTTATCTTGCCCACTTAACCAACGTCGCCATAATAAAGCATTTGATAATTTGAAATCACGATTGCGCCAATTTGAAATTAAACGAATCGGTAGAGGCAAATAATCGGCAGGGTCGGTTAATACAATGTGTGGCACATTGGTCGAATCTTTAATTTGTTTTGCCAAACCCGCCCACATCGAAAGTGTGACCAACACACTGGCGTCTGTTTCTTTGATTTGGCGAATCAATTCTTCGGGTTCGGTCACTGGTGGGGTTAATACGGCTACAGCTCCCACCTTCATTGCGCCATAAAATGCCACAATCATTTGCGGAATGTTCGGCAATAATAAAACGACCCGCGCACCTTTGCCAATTCCTTGCGCTAATAACGCATTTGCAAATTTATTGACTTCATAATTCAAGTTGCGATAAGTTATTTTTTTTCCTTCAAAATAAACTGCCGCATTATTTGGGAATCTTCTCACTGATGAACGCAACAATTGATGCACTGCAATTCGAGGCACATCTAACGTATATGGCACACCTTCTTCATATTCATTCAGCCAAACGCGCTGGCGTTTTAATTCATCCCGTTGCGTTTTTGGAGCGACAAAAGATTTATCTCGCCATGATTTTTTAGATTCGCCTTTGAGGAAGCCTTCAATTGCTCGGTCAACTGCGGCACGCCTCTCTAACATGACCATGTGGCCTGATACCCGCACGTCAACATCTTCTGCCCCCGGAATGGATTTTGCTACTTTTTCAAACAACGGTCTATCGAAAACAAAATCACGATGTCCACGAATGACCATGGTTGGCACTTCTAGTTTTTCAAACTTTCCCCACCCCACCCATTGTGACATGTTATCTCGATAATATTCTTTCAGCGCATGAGGTGGTGCATGTAACCATTTTTTTGTAAATGGACCAATCAATCTTAAAATTGTTGAAGGGAGTCTCAATGCAAATTTCAAAAGTGGTGCTAACTTAAATTCTCCAGCCGTCGCAATCAAAATCAATTTATCAATATGGTCTGGATGATTCAGTGCATATTCAGTGACAATTGCTCCACCATAGGAATGCCCGACCAAAACAAACGGTAATGAAACTTTCAATTGAGCAAGAGCAGTTTCCAAGTCAAGTTGGATGCGCGGCATGTCGTATCCAGTAGAAGGTTTGTCGGAGAGTCCATGCCCACGAATATCCAATGCAATGACGCGGTTATCCATTGCAAATTTTTGCATTTGATAACCCCACTGTTCAGCCTTGCCACCGAAACCGTGAATAAAAACGATGGTGCGCTTGGGGCTTTCGGGCGAAACATCAATTGCAGAAAGGCGGACGAGGGGATTGGACGAGATGCGGATTTCGTGACGGTAAAGGTCGAGGTCAATATCCATGTAAGGAGTTTACAGGAGAGGAGAGAGATTGTCAATTTGGATAATTATCCTATAAAATAATAAATAGTACAATTCTCTCTCATTTTAAATTCAACATGTGCTACAAAATTCACACAGACACTATAAAGGAGCGGAATATGTCTCGCAAAAATAAAAACAAATTTGTCTTATTTATCTCAATTTTTATATATACAGTAATTAATGGTTGTTCCCAATCAAATTCTTCAACAACACTTACATTGACTTCTACTAATACCCCACTTTTTACAATAACCCCATCACCTATCGGTACAATCACTCACCAAGCAACTGTTATACCTACTTGTACTCCTATATCAAATGGCTATATTTATGTGATAGATCGAATTGTATATAATAGTGATGGACTTATGGAATTCAGCCCATCAGGGGCTATTGATGTATTGCAACAAGCATTGGATGAACATCATCCTGACTGGGGACAAGAGGAAAGATTGGCTAGGGACACATGGAATTACAGTGGAGCACAAAATATTGGGGTTAACCCACGAGTGCTGTTAGTGACAACAGGTGTAGCATTGGATTGGCAAATACCTGAAAATCATGATTTAAAAGAAGCGATTATCCAAACAGGTGTTGTATTAACTCAACATTATCGAGAATTTCGTTTTAATGAAGAATTACAAGCCAACTATCTTCAAGTTGCCGATGCTGCTAATTATGCTCTCTATGCTTTCTTTAATTACGACTTGGAAAAACTTGAAGTGTGGCAACAAGAATATGACAAAATGTTTGGAAAGATACAACCGCGTATTAATAAGGAAGGATGCTATTAGATTGTTTAATAAAGTAATTTTGATTTTGGTACTTTGACAAATCCCCTCCTCCCTGCTATACTAAAAATAGTTAAGTTGACTTTCCCTGCTGAATATCAGCAGTTTTGTTTGAGAATTATCGAGTTAGACCCTACCGATTCCTTCGCGAGCAAGTCAGTGGAGGAATTTTTATTATTGCTGTAGGTCACGCTTTTAGCGTGACGAATTGCAATAACATAAAAGTCACGTTACCCTCTTCGAGGACAGGCAAACGTGACCTACAAAACATTTCTTTTCACTTGACCCTTTAACCGCATAAGCGGTTTTATATGTAATAAAAATTTTATTTTAGTGAGGTTTATACAAACTATATGAGTAAGAAAAATAAATTAAAGATTATCCCGCTCGGGGGCTTGGGCGAAGTGGGAAAAAACATGATGGCGTATGAGTTCGCAGGCGAAATCATTGTTGTGGATGCGGGCATTATGTTCCCGAAAAATGATATGCTGGGTGTTGATTACATCATCCCAGACTATGAATATTTAAAGAAAAGAGCGGGGCAAGTGCGGGCATTGGTCATCACACATGGTCATGAAGACCATATTGGCGCGATTCAACATTTCATTGAAGATTTCCCTGTGCCAATTTATGCCACGCCATTAACGCGGGGCTTAATTGAAGGAAAACTATTAAGAAACGGCTCAAAAGCGAAGGTTCAATTCAAAACTGTGCAAGCAGGGGAAAAGTCTAAGATAGGTGTGTTTTCTGTTGAATATTTTCATGTGAGTCATTCGATTCCAGACGCGGTTGGGCTTGGCATCACAACCCCAGCAGGTCTTGTCGTTCATATGAGTGACTTCAAATTTGACCATACACCAGTGGATGGTTGGACAACAGACTTTGCAAAACTGGCTGAGTTTGCCACACGCGGTGTGGATTTGTTGTTATCTGATTCAACCAATGCTGAAAGACCAGGTTGGACTCCATCCGAATCAGTCATTGGACCTGGATTTGATAAAGTTTTCGCTGAAGCACAAGGGCGTGTGATTGTGGCAACCTTTGCATCGTTAATTTCGCGCGTGCAACAAGTGGCAGATGCCGCCGCAAAAAGCGGACGCAAATTAGCATTTGCCGGCACGAGCATGGTGGATAATGTTAAAGTTGCGCGACGTATGGGCTACCTTGAAATTCCTGATGAATTAATTGTTCCAATTGACCAAGCGCAAAAAATGCAAAGTCACAAAGTAGCAATTATGTGTACGGGTTCGCAAGGTGAGCCTTCTTCCATCGTCGGCAGATTATCTACTGGAACGAATCGTCAATTTGATTTGAAAGAAGGCGATACGATTGTGCTTTCATCGCACCCGATTCCGGGCAATGAAGAAACTATCAGTAAAACAATCAACCGTCTGCTAAGAAGAGGCGCGAAAGTAGTAGATGATAGCGTAGCACCGATTCATGTTTCTGGTCATGCCGCACAAGAAGAACAAAAATTGTTAATCAATATTGTTAAACCAAAACACTTTTTACCAATTCATGGTGAACTTCGGATGTTAATGCGCCACGCGGAATTAGCGCAAGAATTGGGCATTCCAAAAGAAAATACAGTTGTGGTAGAAAATGGTCAAGTAGTGGAATTAGTCGGCAACAAAGTTTTGTTGGGTGAAAGAATACCCGGCGATTATGTATTCGTCACTGGCGAATCAATTGGTGATATTGACCACGGCGTAATGAAAGAACGTAGTCAACTAGCCCGCAACGGCATTATGCTCATTGATATAAGCCTTGATAAATTAACAGGACGTTTGTTACAAGAGCCAGAAATTATTACGCGCGGGTTTGTCTCGCCAGAAGATGCTGAAACGTTAATCCCCGATGTGCAAGAACTCGTCAATAATTTAATTCACGAAAATGGCTTTGACGATGAAAAAGATATTATCAACGCCGTCAAAAGTTATTTGCATCAGCAAACCAAACGCCGCCCCATGATTTTTGTGACGTTGAGTAAAGCTTAGTAGGAATTACAGACAAAGAGAGAATTACTATAAATTAGTAATTCTCTCTTAATTTAGCCACCATTCTGATAATTTATGCAACTTCAAGAAAATTCAATTTGCCCTTTGTGTCACTCTGTAGGTTCAATTTTTAAGAGTGATTTCTTTTTATGTGAAAATTGTAGCGGCGTTTTTCGGGGGAAGCATTCTTATCTACATCCATCTGATGAAAAAAAGAGATATGAATCTCACAACAATGATGTGAAAGATAAAAAGTATCAACAGTTTGTCTCCCCGATTACACAGGCTGTAATTAAAAATTGCCTACCTACGCATCATGGATTAGATTTTGGCGCAGGCACTGGACCTGTCATTTCTTATTTATTAGAAAAACGAGGGTATGAAATTAGACAATATGACCCGTTTTTTCATAACCACCCAGAGTTGCTTACTCAAACTTATGACTATATTGTGTGCTGTGAAGTGATTGAACACTTCCGTAATCCAAGTCAAGAATTTAGTTTATTAAGAAGACTCTTAAAGCCAAATAGCAGTTTGTTTTGTATGACGCATCTTTACCAACTCGATATTGATTTTAAAAGTTGGTATTACAAAAACGACCCTACTCATGTCTTTATATATCAAAAACAAACCCTTGATTGGATTAAAGATTATTTCAATTTTTCTTCGGTGAAAATCAAGGATAGACTCATTCAACTTAATACCTAAGATAGAAATTGTAAAACAAGATTTTCATTACATTTCACTAAATTTTAATTCTGGATATTTTTCAGCGTAGTACTTTATCAAATAGGTGGTAGTAAAAAACATTGCCAATTGATTTTGTGAATTTCGCGCACACAATTCATCTGCACGGGAGGTTAGATTTTTAATAACATGCTCTGGTCCATCCACCCAGCGCACAATTGTGTGCGGAAGATGCTCAAGTTCCGTAGCAACGTTATATTCCATTTCCAAGCGGGCTTGAACTACATCAAACTGCAACTTCCCCACCACGCCTAGAATTGGTTCACGCTTAAAAGCATTGACATTATAAAATACTTGCACACCTCCCTCTTTTTCTAATTGATGCAACCCTTTGGTAAATTGTTTTTGTTTGCTTAAGTCCACATTCTTTAACAGTGCAAAATGCTCAGGCGGGAAGTGCGGCATAGCAGAAAATTCAACAGGTTCACCTGTATAAAGCGTATCCCCAATGCCTAAAATACCATTGTTCGGAATCCCAACTACATCACCGGGAAATGCTTCATCCATAATTTCACGTTCATTCGCAAACAATTTATACGGACGCAACAAACGAATTGATTTACCACTTTGGGCATGTACCACATTAAGTCCGCGTTCAAAACGCCCTGAACAAATACGAACAAAGGCAACATTGTCACGATGCTTGGGGTTAAGGTTGGCTTGAATCTTGAAAACATATCCTGAAAAATCAAGACGTTCAGGTTGAATCATGTCATCTCCATTTGCATAAGGTTGCGGAGGTGGTGCATGTTCAATAAAAGCATCCAGAAAAAGACGAACACCAAAATTCGTTAAAGCCGAACCAAAAAAAACAGGCGTTTGTTTCATTTCGCGCACACGCGCAAGGTCAAACGTAATCCCAAGCCCATCTAACAAACGAATATCATCCTCAATCACCTTGAAGTCTTCCTCAGAAAACAACATCTTTCGATGAAGTTCTTCAAGTGTGACAAATTCTTCAGGAGCCATCTTCTCATTACGCGCCGTGCGTTCGTACAAATAAACACCTTTTTCCTGACGGTCATAAACCCCGCGAAATCTGTCGCCATCTCCGATGGGCCAATTGATTGGAACAGGTTGCATACCAAGAATAGATTCTATTTCATCTAACAACTCAATTGGGTGGCGAGCCGGACGGTCCATCTTATTAATAAATGTAAAAATCGGAATGCCACGTTGCCGACATACATCAAAAAGTTTACGCGTCTGTGGCTCAATGCCTTTGGCGGCATCCAATACCATTACAGCACTATCAACAGCAGACAAAGTTCGGTAAGTATCTTCAGAAAAATCTTGATGCCCCGGTGTGTCAAGCAAATTGATGACAAATCCCTTATACGGAAATTGCAAAATAGTAGACGTAATGGAGATGCCACGTTCACGCTCCATTGCCATCCAATCTGAAGTAGCACTACGTTGATTACGCTTGGCACGCACGTTGCCTGCTAACTCAATTGCATTGCCATACAACAAAAGTTTTTCGGTCAACGTCGTTTTACCCGCATCTGGATGCGAGATAATAGCAAACGTCCTACGCGCCGCAATTGCTTGTTCTAAATTTTGGTTTGTTATTGCAATTTCTTCCACAATCTTTCTATCCTTTTTATCATTTTATTTTTAACGTTATCGCGCGGTCTATTTTACCCATTGGGTAATTTTCTAATTCAGTAACCTTCACCCATCTCAAGTTTTTATTTTTGGGAATTGAAATCATATCACATTCATAAACATGCACTGTGACTTTGAAATGAGTATAGGCATGATTAACCAAACCCAGCGCCTCTTTTTTCTTGACCTGAATCTTGGTCGCTGACTTAATTGCCTTTGTCAACTCCTCAGCAGGATTCTGTTCTACCCTCGCATTCGGAAATTCCCACATATTCCCCAACAACCCATTCGCTGGTCTTTGATTCAACAAAACTTTTTTGCCTTTCACAATCACAGCAGCCACATCAACATAATGCGGAGTTTTTTTCTTCGGTTTCAACACAGGTCTTAATTCCTGTGTTCCATTTTTTCGTGCTTCGCATATTTCCATTAATGAGCATAACAAACAACGCGGATTTTTCGGCAAACAAATCGTTGCACCTAAATCCATCAGTGCTTGGTTATAGTCACCTGCTTTGCCTTTGGGTAAATTTTCTCTAGCGAGTTCCCATAATATTTTTTCGCCAGCAGGTGAATCGGCAAATTCTTTTACGTCAAACAAACGGGAAAACACGCGCCGAAGATTCCCATCAAGTGTGGCTTCATCCATTTTGAAAGCCATTGAAGCAATTGCACCAACGGTATATTTTCCAATGCCCGGTAAACTTTGCAAATCATCTAAATTGCGGGGTAATTTGCCATTAAATTTTTCTGCAACAATTTTTGCGGCTTTGTGTAAATTTCTGGCTCTGCTGTAATATCCCAACCCTTCCCAAGCGTTTAATACATCTTGTTCATCTGCTTTTGCTAGTTTTTCGATAGTCGGAAATAATTTCATCCACTTTTGAAAATATGGAATCACCGTCTCTACCCGTGTTTGCTGAAGCATAATTTCAGAAACCCACACGGCATACGGGTCTGGGTGGTCTCTCCACGGAAGAATCCGTTTGTTTTTGACGTACCAGTTTAGTAGTCTAGTAGCGAGGCGCATGAGAAAGTAATCAGTAATCAGTTGCAGGGAGTCAGTAATGAATCACTTTGGAAAGTTTGATTTTCAAAGTGAACAAGGCGGGCAATATAAAAATTATCAACTTGACAGGCAAGTACAATTACATCTGCACCTTGTACGAAATTAAGAATTTCTCGTGTAGGGTAAACGACATCATAATTTCTATTGTTAATGAGAATAAATCCAATGCGCGAAAAATCTTTGACTGCATAGGCGGGCCATGGATTTGTGGAAGATAGCCCTTCGGTGCGCCGATAAAAACGCGGATATAACATGCGCCCTTCAATTAGTAAGGCATTTGGCTGTGTAAGAAATGATTCGATTTCTGCTTTGTTATACTCATTAGATTCTAATTTAGCAATTAATTCATTTTGTGAAGCAGTGTAACGTGGTTCGGCAATTCCCTTTGCTAGCCATGGTGTTGAGCCAATAAACATAAATGCTAAGATAATAAAAACATATTGCGGGCGAAACTCGCGGGCGTTAATTTTATATTTATCAATCAACAAGTTGATTGACTCCATATTGTTTTTGCCAAACAAAGAAGCAATGATAGAAAATAATTCGATTAAGCCGATAGCAAAATAGAAATAAATAACCCAATCTACTGGTAAGTTGTAACGCCAACTAGAAAAACGGGCAATGCCGTTTGATAAAGCATATCCGAGATTAAAAGCCAATGGAACGAAACCGAGCCATCGCATCTTTTTCCATGCCGCACCGAAACCAACAGCAAGAATGATAAGGTAGATAAGCATTAATATTAAGTTGTACCATTCAAGCGAGCCATCCCATTCCATCCAATATAAATTTACAGGTTCTTGTAATCCATTGAATGGTTTGATTAATGGCAAAGCTAGCAAGCCACCAATTTCTGTGTTCAAGAAATGAGAAGTGACGAAGTTAGCAACGAAAGCAGGATTTTCTAATGTGAACTCGAGAATCCGTTTGCCAACGCTATCCGTTTCGGGGTTGAATTGGCTAATATCTAAATTGCCTGAAAAAGAATATTGACTATAAATAATGGCAACTTGCTTTGGGTCGTCAAATGAAAATTGACCTGAAATGGTGTAATTATGTGTTAACCATGGGATGACAGAAAAAAACATAGCAATCGCAAAAACAATGCCTGTCTTAATCCATTCTGCCCACTTGAATTGAAGTACAAACAAAACCAATAAAAACAATATGGGTAATGTGATTGTAGATTGGGTGCGAAACAGTAACATTAATCCAAAGGCACCGCCTGCAATTAAGGTGTTTCGGAAACTTCGGTTTTCAAGCCACCAAATGACAACCAGACACATAATGGCAATAGACATTGCTGTTGGCAAATCGGTGATAAAAATTTTAGAGTTGGCAACGCGCGTATTGGATGCAATTAATAAACTGGTGTATTCACGGAAAATGGCGAACAGCGCCACAGTCACACCAGCGGCGGGAGAGTGAAGTTTTTTTCCGAGAAAATATAAAGCCACAGGGAATAAGGCAATGACGCAAGATTGTGCATTCATTATGGCAATATAATCTTGGTCAAAAAGTAGGTGTAGGAAGGCAAGAAAGGTTACATACAAAGGTCTGGGTGGGATTCCACCAAAGTAACCTGTACCGATTAACAAACTTTGTGAAGCAAAATCATAATATCCTGCATCAGAATATGGGAGTGGAATATTTAATGGTGGAGAAGCAGGCGCATAAAAACTAGTTGCAAGCGTTTCAAACGGAACGCTCACCCACAAAATACAGGCAGTTAGGTAGATGGTGATGGGGAATAAATAATTGACAATTGATAATTGATAATTGATTTGAGTAAAGAAGAAAGAGGAAAAAAGAAAGATAGATAAACCAATTAAGATTGCAATGATGAAATGCCAAAGTTGAATCGGTACACCAGGTTCACCCCAGTAAGCAGTATCCGCTGTGATGCCGATTTTTGTGATGGCGACGAACAGGAATACAGAAAGCAGAATGCAGAATGCAAAAATTGAGTATGCAAACGTCTGTTTTCTTTTTGATAACTCTTGCGGGTGAAATCCATTTTTAACAAGTAACAAAAAGAGAATTGCTTGTAAACTGATAGTGAAAAGATACCAAAGCAATGGACTCAAACGCTCATAGTAAGGCAATAATTGTTCGGGATTAAGATAACGTAGCAGGAACAAAGACCAGCCTGAAGTCAACGCAAGAAGCGCGGAGGAAAGAATCGTTGTGGTGTTAGCAAATTTATCAAACGCAGATAAATTTTTGCGGGCGATGAATCCTAAATACATTCCAGCAAAAAGAAAAAATCCCAAAACACCAAGCAAAGCAAGCCTTGCTATAGATATTCCACTTTCAGATGGAATCAATAAAAGTTTTGCAATTGGAAAAAGAGACTGAAAAGCCGCGGCAAAGAAAAACCACGGCCAGAGTTTTGAAAAATTAATTTTCATTCGTTGTATCTAAAATTGAAAACCTGTTCTTACCGCAACAATTTTATGCGAATAATTTTTTACATAGCCAAACAAACGTTCTTGCAAAATCGTCCAATCATTCGATGCAAGAATTTCTCGTGCTTGTGATGCAGTTGAAGCCAGCAAGCCAACTTGAATTTGCGGGTACGCCCCATATAAAGTTGCCCACGCTTCAGAAGGTTGTAAGCCAAGCCTCTGCACACCTGGCACAAACTCGCCGATGATAAACTCAAAATATTCTTGGTCGCGTTCTGCCGCGATGTCCCAAGTCATAAGAACTTTGACGGGCATAATTTTTATCCTTGCTGATACTCTAATACAACAACTTTCGTTTCATCAGGCAAACCAGAACGTGTAATTTTTAATGAAGGTTGTTCATCTGTTTTTCCCAAACCCATTTCTTTGAGAAATTTGTTTAACGAATCTAAATCAACTTTTGATTTTGGCGTTGCGTAGTGCATTGGGATAACGATATTCGGTTCAATGAGACTGACGACTTCAGATGCCTTAGCGGCATTCAAACTTCCTCCGCCTCCTACCGGGATGAGAAGCACGTTAACTGTACCCAATGCCTCCACTTCGCTTTGAGTTGGGACTTCTTGCAAATCGCCTAAATGAGCAACAGTGATTCCGTCATAATCAAATACATACAAAGTGTTGCGAACTTTGTCTTTGTTTTTCTTTCCGCCATTTCCAGCAGTTTGTACTGCCGTAATAAACACGCCACCGATTTCAAATTCACCTGCACCGTCAATTGTATGGGTTATGCCTTTAACCGCATCCAAGTTGTTATGTCCCGGCGCATCGTGACTGATGGTTACAATTTCCGCTTTCAGTTTTAATGGGCTATAACCCACTTTTTTATTATCAAATGGGTCTGTGACTACTGTTGCATAACTTCGTTCTGTTAATCGAAAACAAGAATGTCCGTACCAAGTAATTTCCATTTACGTAGTGCCTCCAAAGTGGATATTATACCCGAACGCAAGTGAAGAAAAAACATGTGCTGAAAAGCAAAATAATATTTTTTGTTTGTTTTGCAATAAATTTTCAGTTCTCTATCTTCTAGTGCAATTTGGCTACACGCAAACACTAAACGATAATCCCGCCACCAATCAAAACGTCATCTTGATAAAACACTGCGGCTTGACCTGCTGTCGCATCTCGCACAGGCGCATCAAACTTAATTTGAACTTGGTTTTGCTCCATCGGCATTACCCACGCTTTGACTTCCTTCGCCGTGTAGCGAATTTTTACATCTGCATAAAATGATTCAGTTGGAGCATCACCACTCACCCAGTTGACATCACGAACGGTTAAATCATTATTTCCAAGTTGCTCGTGTGTAGCAACAATCAAAGTGTTGTTTGAAGCGTTTTTTGTCATCACATACAATGGCACAGCGGATTGAACATTTAATCCCTTGCGTTGACCAATGGTGTAGTTTGCTAATCCATTATGTTGACCAATTACATTACCCTCAGGCGTGACGATTTCACCCGGCGTGAGAATCTCAGCGGCATTGCGTTGTAAAAAGTTTCGATAATCTTCACCAGCCAGAAAACATAAATCTTGTGAATCTTTTCGTGAAGCAGTGGGTAAACCAAACTTTTCAGCAATCGCACGGATTTCAGGTTTGGGATAATCACCTACTGGAAACAAAGCATGTTTCAATTGTTCTTGTTTCAAGACATGCAAAACATAAGATTGGTCTTTGGAATGGTCAACTGCTCTTAACAGTTCTCGCTTTCCATTTTCTGAATCTCTAATTCGAACATAATGCCCTGTTGCCATAAACTCTGCACCCAAAGCGAGTGCATGATTTAACAAAAACGTCCAGCGGATTTTTTGATTACAAACCAAACATGGGTTTGGCGTTTCACCATGAGCATATCCGCTGAGAAAATATTCAACAACAGTTTCTCGAAAAACATCTTTGGCATCAATCACATAAAATGGAATATCTAAAATCCCGGCAACACGGCGAGCTTGTGCCATAGAATCAGGGGTACAACAACGATTGGAATCTTCTTTGCCTGGCTCACTCCATAGGCGCAACATCATACCTGTCACGTCATAGCCTTGCTCTTTGAGCAAAGCCGCCGCAACAGATGAATCCACGCCGCCGGACATGGCGACAACAACTTTTTTGGTCATAATTTCTGTATTATATCTCATGGTATATTCACGGGAATCATTGAGCCAGACGAGAAGAATTGAATGAGCATCAAAAAGAATGCAAAAATTTTTACAAGTGATCTAGAAAATCCGCAAGCACAAGCGTTATTCAGAAGAAACGCGGTCAATCTCTAAATCTAGCGTCTTATCATCTGCTTGCGTCCAAGCTGACACATGTCCTAGTGTAATCGCAAAATCTGTTACCCCTTGTTGTCGTTGATCCTGGTTTTGAATCAAGTTAGCTGATATTGACATTAAGGCTACTCGCAATATTTCGTCAGTGAGCTTTGGGTCAGTCAAAGATCCGTCTATAGCAAACCTAACCAAAGCTCTCCCTTCTTCAACAGCGTATACTTCTGAAAAAAACGTGACCCCCCCATAGCTCCACGTTGAGACATTCTCTCCGCCAAGCCTAAATATGGTGTCCTTATCCATAATCGTCATCTTGATTACATTGTCGTTCTTTAGATTAACAACAGCTTCTTCACCGTTTGAAAGAATAACCGGCAAATCCAATCCCTCTTCACTATTGATTCTTTGTATCACTGTTCCAATGTCTGTAGAAAACCTATTTCCTAACTCTTTGCCAGCTGATGCAGTAATCGGAAGGGGGTCATACTTAGTGCCATTTGGTGGAATTATCACGTCATCAGCATGCGATATATTCCACACACCTGTTTCGCCCAAAGTTTGATCAGTTATGCTTGCTTCATACCCTATAAAATTTCCCCCAGGGTAATCAATGATGGGAAAATCAAAAAAATCTCGCACATTTTGAAATATCGGCTCTCCATCTGGCGTTTCTCCAATCTTGGTATATGTATACTCATAAGTATAGCCATTTTCCTTTACCACGGTTTTCTCCCCTTCTTTCGGTCCCGCAACTTCCGTTGGTTCGCTGGTCGGTGTAGCCGGTTTTTCGGTAGGAGCAGGTGTAGAGACCTTGCTGGTTGGCTCCAAAGCATTCACATCAGTGGCAGAGACTTCGGAAATCTGGGAAGGTGTAGCGCAGGCTGTCAATAAAAAACTTGTGATTAGGAAAAGGTTGAATGATTTCATTTGGTTTTCCTTTAGGTAAGGTGACAGTCACTTTGGAAGTGACTGTCACCTAGTATGATACATCAACTTTTTGCATTCTAGCGGGGTTTAATTTATAGTTGACCAAAATTTTCATAAATCAAGGAAAACTTCAATGGCTAACATAGTAATTATCAATGCAAAAGTATTTACGAGTGACAAAGAAAATCCATGGGCGGAAGCGGTAGCGGTAAAAGGAAATCGAATTGAATTTGTAGGAACAAACGAAGATGCGAAGAAATATACAGAAAGCAATACAAAAGTCATTGATGCAAACGGTAAAACATTAACCGCAGGTTTTATTGATTCACACTTTCATTTATTGTCAGGGTCAATTTGGGCAGGTAGTGCCCAACTTTATGATGTCACGAATAAAAATCAATTGAAAGAAATCCTTTTAGATTATGCACAAAAAAATAAAACAAATGAATGGGTTGACGGGCGTGGAATTAAATATGGAGTTATCTCCACTCGCCAAGAATTAGATGAAATTATTTCAGATAGACCGATTTATATCAATGCGTATGATGGGCACACTTCGTGGGCGAATACAAAGGCTTTGGAAATGGCTGGCATTTTGAAGTCAGGAATTGAAGCGAGTGGTGTTGGTGAAATTGTCCGCGACGAAAATGGAATTGCTACTGGTGAATTGCGTGAAACAGCAATGAGTCTTGTTGCAGATTTAATCCCAGAGCCTGATGATGCTCGTAAACGCGAATTGTTGAAAATGACGATTCAAAAAATCAATGCTAGTGGTATCACAAGCATTCATAACATGAACGGCGATATGAAAGATTTATTAACCTATGCAGCATTGGAAGATTCAAATGAAATGACGTTGCGCGTGTATGTGCCTTATAGCGTTGAACCCAACACAACCGAAGAGATGTTAAGTGAAGCCGTTGAAATGGCAAAGGTCAAAGGGGAATATGTGCGTGGTGGTGCGGCAAAATTTTTTATGGATGGCGTTTGGGAATCTTACACGGCATTAAATATTGAGCCTTATGCTGATAACTCTGATGCAAAACCTGATGGCATTTATTCGCTTGAGCATTTCACGCGCATGGCGAAAGCATGTGATTCATTAGGCTTGCAAATTTTTGTCCATTGTTGTGGTGATGGTGCAGTGAGAAGAACGCTTGATGGTTATGAATCAATTCAAAAGTCAAATGAGAAGCGTGATAGTCGTCATCGTGTGGAACATATCGAAGTAATTCATCCTGATGATTTACATAGATTTAAAGATTTAGGAGTCATCGCTTCGATGCAAACGAGTCATGCTCCGCTTCGCAACGACGGGACAGATGTGTGGCCCCATCGAGTTGGTGCTCAACGTTGGCATTTGTCTTTTGCATGGCGCACAATCAAAAATGCAGGCGCACATTTAGCATTCGGCAGTGACTGGACTGTAGCACCATTTGACCCGATGATTAATTTAAATGTCGCATTGAATCGTGAATTATGGGATGCGAGTAATCCAAATCAAAACTTAACTTTAGAAGAAGTGATTTTAGGTTACACACGTGATGCCGCCTATGCAGAATTTATGGAAAACGAAAAAGGACAAATCAAAGCAGGCTATTTAGCAGATTTAGTTTTGTTTTCACATGATTTATTTGAGTTGAATCCGAAAGATATTTTACAAGCCAAAGCAGTAATGACGATTGTGGATGGAAAAATAGTTTCTGAAGCATGACATAATCCGTCATTGCGAGCCATGCTCTTGTTCTTTGTGGCGAAGAAATCCGCAATATTATTAGATTGCTTCGTCGGGTTGGGTCTCGATACGTTGCTTCGCAACTACTCGACCATCAACCTTCCTCGCAATGACGGAAATTTATACTACTGCAGCCGCATCGCTCTCTTGATTAAATCTATCAACTCTTCCATATCCGCTTCTTCACCATAGAAATAATTATCCAAACGGCGGGCTTCATCATAGACATCATCTAAGGAACTATCTTCTGCCCAATAACTGCCTTTGAGAATTTCAGCGTATTCAGCCACTATGACAGCACGTTGAAAATATGGGCTGGTCTCGCGGAAATCAAAAGCCAATTGACTAGAATCAAAGTCTTGTGAAATTTCAACAACTTGATTCGTATCAGGGTCTTGCCAGCGCATATAAACTGTGGCAATTTGCCCGCGTGCTTCGGGATACAACTTCACTTCATACAAAGCAGTGACCGAATGACCTGCGCCAATTTCGCCAGCATCTACTTTATTATCACGAAATTCGTCATCATCAATGGCGCGGTTTTCATAACCGACCAAGCGATAACGCATAACCACATTTGTATTAAATTCAACTTGTACTTTCGCATCTAAAGCAATGGTTTGCAATGTGCCGGTGATTTGGTCAATGAATAACTTTCGGGCTTCATTACGGTCATCTACATAGGCATAGAATCCATTGCCGTTGTTTGCAAGTTGCTCCATTAGTGTGTCATTATAGTTATCCATACCAAAACCGACTGTGGTTAATGTGACGCCTTCGGCGATGTAATGGTCAATCATTTCAAGGATAGCATTCGCTTCTGTCTGCCCGACATTTGCTACTCCATCTGAACATAAGATTACCCTGTTGATTCCATCTGATTTATAACCTTCCATTGCGAGTTTATATCCAAGTCTCAAACCTGCTTCGGCATTGGTTGAACCTTCTGGTCGTAAACTATAAATCGCTGAAAGGATTTTGTTTTTATCTTCACCTGATGTTGGTTCAAGCACAACACGCGCATCTGAACCATACACAACAATGCTGACTGTGTCATCATCACGCAATTGTTCTACCAGCATTTCTAACGATTGTTTCACCAAGCCGAGGCGATTGTCCATGTCCATGGAGCCAGAGACATCTATCACGAAGGTCAATGAAGCGTCTTTTCTATCTTCGTTAGAAACTTCATAACCTTGAATCCCGATTCGTAACATATCATATCGTTCGGTTTGAGTAAAAGGCGAAGGTCCGCCATCAATGTTGATACTAAATGCTTGATGCGCTGGTGGGCTGGAATATCCCTGCTCAAAATAGTTGATGTATTCCTCCACACGCACAGATTCTTGCGGCGGCAAATTACCATCATTGATGTAATTGCGCATGACGGTATATGAACCTGTATCAACATCCAATGCGAATGTAGAAAGATTATCATCTTCAGTATCTATGGATGGATTGACTCCATAGTCTTCAAAGAACATATCGTAGGGTTCATTGTTACCCGAAGTTTGGGTACTGCTTGGAGGGGAGTAAAAAGATTCTTGTGCTGGTGCTTCCGTTGCGGCAGGTGCTTCATAAATTTGCAACGGTGACTCTGTTGCTGCTGGTGACCCACATGCCGCGAGAAATAGCAATAGCAATACTGCACAGAAGCCAAAGGCTTTGCGTAAGGTGTTCATATTCTCTTCTCCTTGAGAGTTTTATTTTGATTAACGACGATTGAATAAGCCCAGCAGACGGCGTTCCGCTGTTCTTGAATTATGATTACATCACGTCATAAGCCCTCCTTTCGTAGAGGTGGCGTTTCCCACTGGTTGCCAATGTTTTTTCTATAAGACGCATCGTTTTATGGAAAGTTCCCATACTCAACGATTACTCTATTGTGACATAAATGATTGTATATTTCAACTTAAAAAAAGCATAAAATCCCCTACTGGAGAACTATTTTATAATTGTCTTTATGAAAAAAACATTGAAAATATTTTCTGTAGTTATTCTTATTTCAATTATTGGATTTGGTGTATGGAATCTTGATATTGTTATTCGCGCGTATCGAAATATCCAAAATGGGACACTTTCAGTTCAACGCTTAAGATATGACATTGCCTCATTTAATATCGGGCAGAAATCTGCTCATACACCCATTGACAAAAAAATATCAGCAAAAGACGGCATGACGCAATTATTCGTTCCTGAAGGTGAATTTTTGATGGGTAAAGAAGGCGAGCCTGATCAAGATTCTCCAATGCATGTTGTTTATTTAGATGCATATTGGATAGACCAAACAGAAGTCTCGAATTCGATGTATGAAACCTGCGTTGAGGCAGGTGCTTGCACATTGCCCTTTCTCAGCGAGAATCCATATTACGGAAATTGGATTTATCGCAATCACCCTATAATTTATGTAAACTGGTTTCAAGCGAATCAATATTGTACTTGGGCTGACAGAAGATTACCCACTGAGGCAGAGTTTGAAAAAGCGGCACGTGGTACAGAAAAATATAAATATCCTTGGGGCAATGATGCACCAAATCCACGTTTGGCAAATTATGCCGAATCCTTAATTGGCGGAACTGTTTCTGTGTATCGTTATCCGTTGGGAGCGAGTCCATACGGTGCATTGAATATGGTCGGTAACGTCCGCGAATGGATTGCAGATTGGTATAGTGATACGTATTATCAAGAGACAACTTTGATTAACCCCACTGGACCTGAAACAGGAATTGAACGTTCAATGCGAAGTGGCGCGTATGATGCCGATGCCAATGAAATTTTTACAACTTCGCGTTATAAACATGAACCTCAATCCGCAGGTTTGAGTCGCGGATTTCGATGTGCGGAATCTGGAGAATAAGAAAAGCCGCCGAGGACGGCGGCTTTAGCAAAATATTTTTCGTCATTGCGAGCCGTTCTTTGGCGAAGCAATCTCAATGCTTAATCATAAGATTGCTTCGTCGGGAAAAGCACCCTCCTCGCAATGACGGTTTCTTTCTTTATTTCAATTTTTCTTCTACAACTTTTGATAACTTACCTAAAGCCTCTTTGACGTTTCCATCGGGCAGACTACCTTGTGCCAAATTTGGTCTTCCGCCTCCCTTTGCGCCTATGCCTGTTAGCAAATCCCCGGCTTTGATTCCAGCCTTGACTTGGTCTTCAGTAACAACCGCAATCAAAGTGGAATCTGTTGCTAAAACAGCAATTCCGTTCTTTGGATATTTCTCACGGAATTTATCCGCTAACATTCGCAAGGTATCCACATTTGAATCAGGAATTTCTAACCCAAGCACATTGACATCTTTTACAACTTGAACTGCTGAAAGCTGATTGCTGAATGCTAATAATGCTTGTTGATTTCTCAAATTGACAAGTTCTTTCTTTAATTCAGCAACTTCGTCTTGCAGTGATTCGATTTTAGTCGGTACTTCCTCTAAAGATGATTTCAAAGTAGAAGCAGAATTTTTCAGCAATTTGAATCTTTTGTTTATCAAATCATACGCCGCACGCCCAGTCACTGCTTCAATGCGGCGAACGTTGGATGCAACCGAACCTTCGCTTGTAATAATGAAAGAACCAACATCTGATGTTCTTTCTAAATGCGTGCCACCACATAATTCATAAGAATATTTTTCATCATCTTCGAGAATCGAAATTGTTCTAACAGTATCACCATATTTTTCACCGAACAAAGCCATGGCACCTTCTTTTTTGGCTTCATCTAATGATTTAGTTTCTTTTTTAACAAGCATATCTAATGCAATGGCTTCATTGACCATTCGTTCGACTCGCTCAATTTGTTCGGGAGTCATGGCTTCGGGATGGTTGAAGTCAAAACGTAAATGTGTGGGTGCAACAAGTGAGCCCGCTTGTTTGGCTTGGTCACTTAATACTTCATGCAAAGCTTTGTGAAGCAAATGCGTAGCAGTATGATTTCGCATGATGTCATGTCGGCGAATCACATCTACTTCGGCAGTGGCTTTGTCACCCACTTTTGGATGACCTGAAATCACTGTTCCAATATGAACAATCACTCCAGCAGAAGCACGGCGCATTCCACTCACTTCAATTTCCCAGCCCCCCTCTTTATCTCCCCCCGAATTCTTCGAATTCATGGGGAGAAACTTAATGAAACCAGTATCATTTACTTGACCACCAGATTCGATATAAAAACCTGTCTTTGGAAGTATGACTTCAACTTGGTCATCCAATTCAGCAGAGTCAACCGCTTCACCATTGACAACGATGGTTAATACTTCACCTTCAACTTTTGTACTAGTGTAAGGATCGTACTCAACACCATCTTTGCCAAGTTTCTTTTTCGATTGCAAATCTTTCAAAATATTGGCAAAGAATTCTGCATCTTCACCACCAAGTTTGCCCATGGCTTTTCCACCACCAGAGGCTTTGGCATGTTTTTCTTTGGCCTCATTGAAACCTGCTTCATCAACATCTAAATTTTGTTCGCGGGCAATGTCTCTTGAGATTTCAAATGGCAAGCCATAAGTGGCATATAAATCAAATGCTTTGTGACCATCGAGGATGGTTTTATTAGTAGCACGAAGTTCGGAGAGTAGATTCTCTAAATGAGCAGTACCAGCTTCCACCGTGCGGGCGAAGCGGATTTCCTCACGAGTCAAATGTTCAAGAATCGAAATCTTACTTTTTTCAAGTTCTGGATAAAAATTTCCGTAATAATTAATCACAGCCTCGGCGACTTTTGCAAGAAATGGTTCGTTGAGATTTATCTTTGAACCGAAACGTGCGGCGCGACGGATAATCATGCGGGCAACATAATTGCGACCTGCATTACCAGGTACAACACCATCGGCGATTAAAAATGCAGCAGAACGAACATGATCACAAATCACACGATATGGTGTGAAGTTAGCAAGCATTTCCTTTTCGCTGTGACCTGTAAGACTGCGCAAAACATTTAATGAATCGGCGAATAAATCGGTTTTGTAATTTGAGTCAACGCCTTGCAAAACAGAGACAAATCGTTCAAAGCCCATGCCTGTATCAACATGTTTTTGTGGGAGCGGTTCAAGTTTGCCATCGGGGAATAAATTGTATTGAATGAAAACGTTATTCCAAAGTTCGAGGAAGCGCGTACATTCACCATTGACTCCGCAGACATGATCAGTGCCACGTAAGTTATCGCGCTCTTCACCTAAATCAATATGAATTTCAGAACATGGACCACATGGACCAAACTCTGCCATTTGCCAAAAATTTTCTTTGCGACCAAAAAATAAAACGTGTTCGGGATTAAAGCCAGGTTGTTTCTTCCAAATTTCTGCGGCTTCATCATCTTGTGGCACATTACCTTTGTCATCTTTGAAACAAGTGGCATAGAGTTTATCTTTGGGTAAACCCCAAACTTCGGTTAATAATTGCCAAGACCATGCAATGGCTTCCTCTTTGTAATAGTCACCAAATGACCAGTTGCCGAGCATTTCAAAAAAGGTGTGATGGGTATCATCGCGACCAACATCTTCAAGGTCATTATGTTTGCCAGCCACACGCATACATTTTTGCGAGTCAACGACACGTGAGTAGGGATATTTTTCTGTGCCAATAAACACATCTTTGAATTGCACCATGCCAGAATTTGTGAAAAGCAATGTGCCATCTCCGCCCGGGACAAGTGGCATGGAAGGCACGGCGGTATGACCGTGTTCCACGAAGAAGTCTATAAAGTCCTGACGGATTTGGTTGCCTGTTAGTTTTTTCATGCGAGAGGTTACTCCGAAAATTTAGTTGGGGGAATTATACCAAGTAGGATATGAGAAATGCTATAATTTAGATTATGTATAAATTACACTTTAGCTTTTAATGGAGGAAAAATGCAGGAAATTCTTGATTTAATACTAAGCAATATTGAGTGCTGTTTTTCAGGACTAGGTGCTGGACTTGTTATTTTAGCGATAAGCTGGTTTTTAGACAGGAAAAAGAAAAATAATATTTCATCGCAAATAATCGAAAAAGAGTCTTCAGGTATTCAAGCTAAAGGGTCAGTTAATATAAATTCCAAAGTTTCTTCTTCAACAACACAATCTAATTCAGAAATTCAGCAAGCCATTAGAGAAAATTCAACAGGAATTCAATCCGGGGGGAATATAAATATTAATGATAGTGATGATAGTTAGGAGAAATTATGGGAAACGAAAAGCCTACAAAACAAGAAATTGCTGAAAACTCAAGTGGAATTCAGGCTCAAGGCAACATTACAATAGATAATAGTGGTATTAAAAGTGATATTTTGTTGCCAACGTTAATTAACATAGGGCGTGACATTAGTGAAGCAAAAGCTATAATAAATGAGGTGCGCGAACAGCAAAGAAGTGATAACTTAAAAATTCATCTCCAAAATTTAGTTGGAAAGATGAACGAAATTAATGAAGAAGAAGAGGAGGAGGAAAAAAATATATTTAAAAAGGTTCCATCAAATAATGTTAAAAAAACAAAATTAATTGAGGAATGGGTAGACGAAGTATCAAATATCGATCCAAATGAAGCTGTTTTATCAAAAATTTGGCAAAGGTGGATTCTGGAGCTTAACATGAAGGGAAATATTACAAACCTTAGTAAACTTCTAGAAATTATGAAAAAATTAACCCCTGCTCATGCCGAATTACTATTAGAAATTAAACAGAGGCGTGGATACTTGCAAAAAGAAGCTAAAAATATTTATTCAATTCGACATAGTTACCTAAAAGATTTGAAAGACTTAGATGTAGTTACTTTCTCTCAAAGAGTAAGTCCTTCAGGTATCTTGTTTGGCTCTATTATTTTATTTTTTTCAATATCAACCTACTTAATATTAAGTGGTTATTTAGCAATATTAGTTACTAACGGGATATCAAATTTTCTAAGTGATGTTTTTCTTTCAGGTGGCACATCTATAATTTCAATTCTCTTGACTGCTTTTATTATCTTTACATTTATTGCTTCTTTTCAGAGAAAAAGGAAAGTCTTAGATATTTTTATTGAAACCAATTACACATTAACAGAAATTGGTGAACAAATAGTTTCATTTGCAAATAAAGGTCCTGATAGCTGAAGTTAAACTAAAAAATATCAATAAGTTATTTATGAAATTTCTATTCACAAAAAAAGAAGAAATGCAATATGACCTCTCCCCAACCCTCTCCTAAAGGAGAGGGTGTTTGTTGTGTGATGGGTTTACTCCTCCCCTTCAGAGGAGGCTGGGAGGGGTCAATGAGTTAAAATCAAAATATATTTTGATACACAAGAGGTATCTATGAACTTTCTATTCGGCAAGAAAGAAGAAATCCAAGCCATGGCAGAAGTCCTAGAAAATGGACGAGATGTTATGAATCGAGAAATGGCAAAACCAAAATATAACAGTTACAAAGGGGCTGAGCCGATGTTGGAGGTAAAAGTTCGTGTTCAGCCAAAAGATGATGCTCCATTTGAGTCTGTGATGCAGGTTGGCATGACCAAGTCATTTTTGCTTTTGCAAGGTGTGATGGTGCAAGTGAAATATCAAAAGGGGAAAAATCAAAAAGTTGAATTGGATGATGATAATCAAAGCATTTTGGATAGGAATGCGAAGATTTTGAAGAAAGAATAAAAAAACGTCCACGAATCTAAATTCGATTATTCATGGCTAGCATTCGTGGATGGTTATATTAGAAATACGAAGAGGGGTTTATAATTAATTTATGTCCCTTCCCACCCACCACCTCAACATCAATGACCCTGAATTTATCGCCAAGCCTTATGAGCAATTAAAAATATTGCGAAAAGAAATGTCCGTTTTTCGTGATGAAACATGGGATAAAGTTTTCTTTTTTCTTCATGCCGATATTTCATCGCTTCTAAAAGACAAACGGCTTGGGCGAACTATGCTTCACCGATATTCGCGTGAAGAAATTGGCTGGCTCCCACCCGACCCAAAACTCGCAGGCTGGCGCAGTTATCAAGATAATGTCTTTATGGATATGGAAGGCGATAGCCACCGCCGCATTCGGGCGTTGGTCACAAAAGTTTTCACACCAAAAAAAGTTGAAAGTTTGCGTGCGAAATTAGAATCAACAACACATAAATTAATTGATGCAGTTGAGTCAAAAGGTAAATGTAATTTTGTCTCGGATATTGCCGAGCCATTGCCCGTGATTATGATTGCAGATTTGCTGGGCATTCCTGAAGAATATCTTCAGCATCTTCGTCC
>JAEURG010000131.1 GCA_016789345.1 Anaerolineales bacterium
CATGCCAGAGATGGACGGCTTGACTGCCTTCAAACATATTGTGCAAATGTTTCCGGGCACAGGTTGTATTTTTATCTCTGGTGAAAAAGATGAGGTTATGGTTCAAAAGGCAGAAGCAATTGGCGCAAATGATTTTTTAGCCAAACCATATACGATTGAGGAAATAGAAGCGTCTATCAAAAAAGTAGTTGAAAACGTAAAAATGAAGCGACAAAAAATCGCGCAATCGAATCAAGTGCACCTTGAGAAAACTGTTTCGCTGGAAGAGTTAGCGAATGAATATCTAAAAGAAGGGCGCACGGATTCACAATCTACGCAGTTGTTTGAGCGTTTGGCACAGAACCCAAAGTGTGACATCCGTTGGTTGGAAGCCTTGGCGATGATTTATGCTGTTCAACAAGAATGGGGCAAGTTAAAATTACTGGCTGAAAGAATTGAAAAAAATAAAAAATAATTTTTATGTAGGGGCGGATGGCGTTCGCCCAAAGGACAGTGAATGAAAATTGCAATTATCGGAGCGGGTTATGGTGGCATGGCTGCCGCATGGGATTTGAAAAAAGCGGGACACGACGTTACCATTTTTGAATCGGCAAATTATGTCGGTGGCTTGGCAAGCGGTTTCAAAGAACCGCATTGGGATTGGTCTGTTGAAAAGTTTTATCATCATTGGTTTCAATCGGATAGCGAAATGCTGGGATTGATTCGTGAATTGGGTTTGGAAGATAAGGTGATGTTTCCGCGCCCATTGACGGTGATGTATTACAAAAAGAAATGGTATCCATTTGATTCGATTATCAACGCGCTTCGTTTTCCTGGGCTTGGATTTGGGTTAAACAAAATCAGGTTTGGTTTTGTCGGATTGTTTTTACGCCTGACAAACAATTGGCAAGCCTTAGAAAAAGTGACTGCTCACGAATGGATGTTGAAATATGCTGGCAAGCAAGTCTATGAAAAAATGTGGGAACCATTATTAATTGGAAAGTTTGCTTCGTTTTATAAAGACGTCAACATGGCTTGGTTATGGGCGCGGATGCATGCTCGCACTACCAGACTTGGCACATTCGAAGGTGGCTTTCAAAACTTTGCGAATTTATTTGGGGAGAAGTTAAAGGAATTAGGAGTCGAGATTCGGCTTGAGGCAAAAGTAGAGTCGTTGAAACGGAATCAAGCACAAATAGAAGTGCGAAGCGAAAAGGGAGTCGAATCGTTTGATAAAGTGTTAGTGACCACATCTCCCAATTTGATGGCGAAGTTATGTCCTGAACTTCCTGAAAATTATTTGAAAGGTTTGTTGGAATTGAAATCGATGGGGGCAGTGGTGATGACGTTATCTTTGAAACAAACGTTATCGAAAGATGGATTTTATTGGTTCAACGTGCCGAAGGAAGAGGGCTATCCGTTTTTGGCGTTGGTGGAACATACAAATTTTGTTTCGAGTGAACATTTTGGCGGTGACCGTATTGTGTATGCGGGTGATTATTTGGAAGTGGGTCACGAATATTTTTCGATGAGCGATGATGAGTTGTTGGAAAGGTTTATCCCCGCGTTGCAAAAATTTAATCCTGAATTTTCACGCGATTGGGTAAAGAAGATTTGGGTGCATAAAACCAATTATGCTCAACCGATTCCGTTGGTGAATCATTCAAAGAATGTGCCTGCGATTCAAACGCCAATTGATGGTTTGTATTTCGCTTCGATGAGTCAGGTGTACCCGTGGGATCGCGGTACAAATTTTGCTGTCGAGATTGGTCGTAAAGCGGCGAGGATGATGAGGTAAAGGGAATGGGGAATAGTTAATGGTGAATGGTAAGTAGTGAAAAGTAATTGGTAATTGTTTTAGACATGACTGTCTTCTTTTTAATGAATCGGCGGGCTGAAGCCCTGCCTCAGTTCGTGAAAGTCCGTTAAAACGGACTATGCTATCAGCCCGAAGGGCTTCCATGTACTGAGCGAGGGATTTATCCCGATGTGATTAGGTGGCGGTACAAATTTTGCGGTGGAGATTGGTCGTAAAGCGGCAAGGATGATGAAGTGAAGAAAGTATTGTTTTTTTATTTTACAGAGGTAAAATTACAGTAGTCGCATATGTAATTTAGTATGTTCCTCAAAGGAGGGAATTATGCCAAAAGTAAATGATGTTGGTCATAGCAATTCTACAGTACCGAAAATAGAGGTTCTATCAAACATATTTGATATGCACTTCATGATTACTCAAGCTGTCATAAAAAAATATCTGTCTTTTAATCGAAGATATCGATACATTGATATGACTTCTGGTAAAGGTCTCGTCCCATATTCTGAAATTGTTTCTAAAGTAAATAAAATTCATACTTTGGAATGGTCTGGAAAAAGTTTAGTCCACGAAGAAAAACTATTAGGAAGTCCTTTAGTATTTTTAACCGTAGCAGAGTCGGAAAAGGTACAAATCCCATATCAAGCTGATTTTATTGAAGTTAATAACGAAAACTTTCAAGAATTACAAAATGCAATAAAAACTTACTCTGCGTTGAATAAATGGGTGGGAATTAATACTAAAGTCTTTTTGCACAATAAGAATTACGAAGAAGCCATCCCGAAACTACTAGCTTCACGAAACGACAAAGAGCTTGGACTATTTTTCATAGATCCTTCTGGAAACAAGCCGAATTTAGAAACCCTTAAATTCATAGCACAAGCAAGACCCAAAATGGAGTTATTGCTTTATATTTCAGCCACAAACATAAAGCGTGAATTTGGATATACAAAGAAATATCTTTCAGATTATATGAAGGAAATTGGTAAAGAATACTGGTTAATAAAAAAACCCATTAAAGGTGATAAATTTCAATGGACTTTTTTGTTAGGAAGTAATTCAGATATTTTCAAAGATTATAAAAAGATAGATTTTTTAAGGCTTGATTCTGCCGAAGCACAAAAGTTTTTCCCAAAGTTAGAACTTAGTGCAAAACAGAGACAAGATATGCTTCAATTAAAATTTCCTGATATGGACGAAAAATAAAACATAAGTTCTATTAAAGTGATAGAATCAAATTGTTCAAATTCTCTCGGAGGAGAAAATGGCTCAGTCTCGAATCGAGTGGACAGAATCAACTTGGAATCCACTTACTGGCTGTAACAAAATCAGTCCTGGATGTAAACATTGTTATGCGGAACGCATGGCTAAACGCCTTCATGCTATGGGACAGCCAAATTATGTAAATGGTTTTAAATTAACCATGCACCCACAAGCATTGGAAAAACCGTTGGAATGGAAAACTCCACAGGTTATTTTTGTTAATTCCATGAGTGATTTGTTCCATAAAGATGTGCCTTTAGAATTTATTCAAAGGGTATTTGATGTAATGAAACGTGCGCATTGGCATCAGTTTCAAGTTTTAACAAAACGCTCAGACCGATTATTAGAACTTAGTCCGCAACTCGAATGGGTAGATAATATTTGGATGGGTGTTAGTGTAGAAACTGAAAAATATACTTTTAGAATTGATCACCTACGACAAACAGGCGCAAAGATAAAGTTTTTATCTGTTGAACCGCTTTTAGGACCTGTTCCAAATATGGACTTAAAAGGAATAAATTGGGTTATTGTTGGCGGCGAATCTGGACCCGGTGCTCGTCCAATGGAAAAAGAATGGGTTGTTGATATAAAAAATCAATGTGTAAAAGCAAAAGTACCTTTCTTTTTCAAACAATGGGGTGGTGTTCAAAAGAAAAAAGCTGGTAGATTACTAAATGGCAAAACATGGGATCAAATGCCAAAGAAACTAAATTTAGTTGGAGCATAAAATAAAAAGACTTCGGAAATCCGAAGTCTTTTTCATTCCTAGTCTTTATAAATAACAATAAAAATATATTGACAAACGATAAGCAACCTGTTACAGTGTACCTACCTATTCCTAAACCCAAAAAGAGGTATTTTTATGAAAAAAGGTTCAACACTATTCTTGAAGGTTGTCATTTGTCTGATTGCAGGTGTAGCTTTTACAATGCTGGTTTGGTTTCCGCAACTCGAAGGCAGAGCCGCCAATTTAGACTTAATCAGCATTTATAAAGACCCGATGATTATTTATGCTTTCATCGGTTCAATCCCATTTTTTGTTGCTTTATATCAAGCCATTAAACTTTTGGGCTATGTAGACAGCAATAAAGTTTTTTCTCAATACTCAGTCGATGCTGTCAAGAATATAAAATACTGTGCAATCACATTCAGTGGCTTCATCCTACTGGGAATCCTATACATCAATTTATTTATCAAAGGTGAAGACTCAGCAGGTGTCACTGCCCTGAGCATTGTGATTACTTTCGCTTCTATCGTGATTGCAACTGCCGCCGCTGTTTTTCAAAGACTTCTACAAAATGCTATCAACATAAAATCAGAAAATGATTTAACGGTCTAAGGTGGCATGATGATCATAATCAATATTGATGTCATGTTAGCAAAGCGAAAAATGAGCGTGACTGAACTAACAGAAAAAGTTGGTATTACGATGGCGAATCTTTCCATCTTGAAAAATGGGAAAGCAAAAGCGATTCGTTTTTCAACACTTGAGGCAATTTGTAAAGCATTAGATTGTCAGCCGGGCGATATTTTAGAATACAAAAGTGAATAGATTAACGTTCTAACTTCGCCTCTTTCTTAACTTCAATCTGGTGATTGGACCCCAATCTTTATCTCACCTACACGCTCGTAATTCACCACAATCACACCACTAGAACCAACGATGCTTTCGGTCACCTTAAATGCGGCAGGGATTGTGCCTTCAGCAAATAATTTTTTTCCACTGCCTAATGTCACGGGATATATCATCAACCAGAATGTATCTACCAAATCATGCTTAATCAGTGTTTGAAGTAGATTACCACTTCCCCACACATGTAAATCGGGTCCATTTCCTTTTTTGATTTCAGAGACTTTTTGTGCGATGTCTCCACTTAAAAACACGGTTGGTTGCCAGTTACTAGATGTCAGGGTATTGGAAGCGATGTACTTAGTCGCAGTGCTGGAACCAGGCCAAATGTCCGCGTGATGCGGCCAGTAATCCGCCCAAATGTCAAAAGTTTTACGCCCTAACAATAAATCAAAGGGCGAGTTCATTTGTTTTCTTAATGCTTCACCAATACTTTTATCAGAATATGGGCTAATCCAACCGCCATAAGCAAATCCGTTGCTGGTATCTTCTTGTGGTCCGCCTGGGGCTTGGATAACGCCATCCATAGAAATATGTTCAAGCACAATTAATTTTCTCATGTTAATTTTCCTTTATTTGTCTGCAGGTCGAAAGACAAGAGCAAGCGAGCCGAAGCTGAGCAATTTGCTTTCAACCAATTTCAACGTCGTGGGAGGTGTCCCATCTGGGAAGAAGTGCATTCCTGTTCCCATAACAAAAGGCTGAACTAAGAATCTATACTCATCAATTAAGCCAGTTCCCATCAGCGATTGCACCAAAGTCCCACTGCCATCAATAATAATGTCTTTGCCCGGTTGTTGTTTCAGTTTCTTAATTTCTTCAACAACATTTTCTGAGATGATAGTCGATTCTTTCCAAGGTGCTGTTGAAAGCGTGGTTGAAACGACATATTTGTGCATGCGATTGAAGACTAGACCGGGACCATCGCCAGTTGTCTGGGTGGACCAGCCAGGCCAAAGCATTTCATAAGTAACTCGGCCAAGCATATAGGCATCCCCTTTCTCATACTCTTCTTTGATGTATTGCATTCTCTCTGGGCTGTTTGTATTTTGCCACCAGTTATCCATCGTATTCGCATCATAGACACCATCTAAAGTGACCCATGCTTTTACCCATAGTTTTCTCATGTTAATTCTCCTTGATTGCATAGTAGAACATAATTTCTAAATTGTCAAGATGGGAAAACATGTTAATACAAAAGACATCGGAAGCCTCATAGACTTCCGATGTCTTTTTACATTTTACATTTCTATTTCAACAGAGATTTCATTTGATTATAAATAAACCTTGTCGCAAACTTTGGATTCAATCTGCGCAAGAAGTCCATAAATTTTGCATCTGAACCTACGAAGACGCTGTAACTATCATTCTCAATGGCATTGACGATAATCTCAGCGGCTTTGTCTGCGGGTAATGCTTTGAATTTGCTTTTTTGCTCTAAAGCTTGTGCACCAGCCGGCATTGCCACACCAGAATTAGCAGTGATATTCGTCCCAATCGCTCCGGGGTAAATAATTGTCACTTTGACGTTTGTATCCAAGAGTTCGGCATACAAACCTTCAGTAAACAATTTCACTGCGGCTTTGGTTGCTCCATAAATCGTTTGCCCCGGCACCGGAAGATAACCACCCATGCTTGATGTATTTGCAATATGTGCCACTGGACGAGTCAACAAGTGTGGCAAAAAGGCTTTGGTCATATACAACACGCCATATAAATTGACATTCATCACGCGTTCGATTGCAGAATAATCTAAATCTTTAAATCTCACAAACGGTTGAATGATGCCTGCATTGTTGATGATGCCATCGACTGCGCCAAATTTTTCAATCACTTTGGCAGGTAAGGCTTCCACTGCGGATTTATCGGCAATATTCAAAACTGCTGTTGCTAAGTTTTCTTTTTTATCACCTGCTAGTTGTACAGTCTCTTGCAAGGTCTTTTCATTAATATCAACTGTAAAAACTTTTGCACCTTTTTTGAGCAGGTTCAATACCAACTCACGACCCATGCCACTCCCACCACCTGTTACAACAAGTACTTTGTTTAGTACTTTCATTTGAAGTCTCCTTGAGTTTTTAACCTCTAAACAATAATTTTTGTCACAGATTTCAAATATTCTTTCTTCAATTATCTTACCAGTGATATATGCGATAAAATGTAAGAACACTATTAAAAAGGGTTATATGCATCCATCATTTATCAAACCAAAATACGACTCTGGCGGGTTTGCAGGCATCCCAACTCGAATCAAAGAAGCATTTGAGTCTAAACAATATGATGCGGTCGTTTTATTTTTCATAGATGCCTTTGGTTGGCGATTTTTTGAGAAATTTCAAGATTCTACGTTTATCAAACGAATCGCAAAGCATGGAAAAATAGAAAAACTAACTTCTCAATTCCCATCCACAACTGCCGCACATGTCACTACGATTCATACTGGACTTCCAGTTGGTCAAAGCGGCGTACATGAATGGTATTACTACGAACCCACTGTAGATAAAGTCATTGCACCGTTATTATTTTCTAAGGCGGGAAATTTTGAAAGAGAGACATTAAGTCAAATGGGGGGCAATGCTGGTGAAATTTATCCAAAAGGAATTTTTTACCCAGCCCTAAAAAAGATGGGTGTAGACTCTTTTAATTTTTGTATTCGTGATTATATGGCATCCACGTATTCAAAAACAGTAATGAAAGGTTCAGAAATTCGCGGCTTCAAAACACTTTCTGAGGCATTCATCAATTTAGGATTGTTGCTCGAAAAACAAAATAAACTCACCTATATCCAATTGTATTTCGATAAGATTGATGCCATTGCACATGAATATGGTCCCACTGCCCCACAGACCGAAGCTGAAATTAAAACATTTTTTTTGATGATGGAATATTATTTTGAAAGAATCTTCACAGGCAAGAAAAAAGTTTTATTCTTAATGACTGCTGATCATGGCGTGGCAGAAGTAGATCCAAACAAAACGATATTTTTAAATAAAAATGTAAACTTTCGCGGTGTGGAGAAATTTATCAAAGCCAATCGGCGCGGACAGTTAATTGTCCCTGCTGGTTCGGCGCGTGACATGTTTTTACACGTCAAAGAGAATGCACTCGATGATGCTCAAGAATTTCTTTCCAACCGATTATATGGAAAAGGGGATGTGGTCAAAACCGAAGACTTAATCAAGCAAGGTTATTTTGGTGATGAAATTTCAAAACGTTTTCGTGAGCGTGTTGGGAATTTGGTGATTCTTTCATATATCAATGAAACTGTCTGGTGGTTTGAAAAAGATAAATTCGATATGGCGTTTCTGGGTCACCATGGCGGGTTGACTCCGCAAGAGATGGAAACAGTTTTGTACTCGGTTGAAATATAAAAGGCTACGGAGGTTTTAAAGACCTCCGTAGCCTTTTTGTTTGAGAAGATGTTATTCTCCACGACCATGTGCGTACGGACTCCAGTCACACAAGTTGATAAAAGGTGTAGTTTTGCCTGCTTCAACAAAGAAGGATTTCATTAATCCGTTTGGATGTGTATACGCACCTTCAAGTTGATAACCCGGTGCCCAAGCATAAGCATAATATCTACCGGCAGAGACAAGCGCACTGTAAGTAATTTGATTCTCTACAATTGCAAATTGGATTTGTTCGCCAGTGTGTGCATTTTCCAAGTACAACGTCATCGCTGGATTAAATTCACTTGGATAGCATAAGTTACCACCAACCGTTCCATGTGTCACTTCCTGATTTTTAACTCGGATATCTACATAAAAAGCCACGTTGGCTTTATCACCAGTGCCAAATAATGCACCAGATGTGTTGCGTAACATCCAGTAGCCTGTGTAAGAGCCGTTGGTAGATGGTGCAGTCAATGTGACGGATACATCCACTGTTTGGCCAGGTGCAACATAGCCAGGCAAACGAATGGCTGTGGTGCCACCCATTTGTGAGCCGCTAGAAAATACCAGCATGTAATCCGGTGACCAAGTGCATGTGCCGCGATTCTTTAATCGCCACACTTTGGTAAACGTTTCGCCGGGCAGTAAGGTTGTGCCATCAGGAATTGTCACATCTTTG
>JAEURG010000169.1 GCA_016789345.1 Anaerolineales bacterium
TGCACGAACGCCGAACCATTCGGCGTTCCTCTGTGGCGTTTACCACTTTCTACCACTTCTTACCACATTATACGCTTTTTGACCGAAAAAGCAAGTGGTAAGAGGGTTTTTCTCACCTTACAAAGGCGTTACTTTGGTCACATATTCACTATGAATCACTCCCCTTCCTTTAATCTACTCGAAACCACGAACTGGCGAGATTATGAATTGCTCGATTCAGGCGATGGCTCAAAACTTGAACGCTTTGGCAAGTACATTTTTTCACGTCCTGAATCGCAAGCCATGTGGAGCAAGGCATTAAATCCGTCGGAGTGGCAAAATGCTCACGCGGTGTTTCAGCCCTCAGGCGAAGAAAGTGGCGGTCATTGGGAGTTTAAGAAAAAAGTTGAAGAGAAATGGGTCATGCAATATGACCTCACCCCCAACCCCTCTCCTCAGAGGAGAGGGGGGCTTAAATTCTGGGCGATGACGACACCTGGTCGTCACCTCGGCGTTTTCCCCGAAGTCGCTTCACACTGGGATTTTATGGCTGATTCTATTCATCAACAGCCTACTAGCCCCAACATCCTTAATCTATTTGGCTATACTGGCTTGGCGAGTTTAGCCGCCGCATCCGCTGGCGCGTCTGTAACTCATGTGGATGCCTCCAAAAAATCTGTGGCATGGGCAAGAGAGAATCAAAATTTATCTGATTTGGGTGATAAGCCGATTCGTTGGATTGTTGAAGATGCTGTGAAATATGTGCAACGCGAAATAAAACGCGGAGTCAAATACGATGGCATCATCTTAGACCCACCAAAGTTTGGGCGTGGACCAAAAGGCGAAGTATGGGAAGTGTATAAGTCTTTGCCAAATTTGTTAGAGATGTGCCGACAATGTTTGAGTGATAATCCCCTGTTTGTGATTGTGACCGTGTATGCCGTGCGTGCTTCTGCGATTCACGTCGCCCAAGCAGTGGATGAGATGATGAAAAAATATAAAGGAAATGTGGAAAGCGGCGAATTGGTCACACGCGAAAAAAGTGCAAATCGTTTATTGTCACAAGCAGTGTATGTAAGATGGTCTATAAAATAAAAACTCCGAGGTCTTTGAGACCTCGGAGTTTTCCATTAACCTTTCGCTTCGCCATCTCCACTACTACTACTCCCCCCTCTTGAAACTAACTTCTTCAATAAGTCATACCAGAAGGATGAGCCTTGAGAAACTGCCATCACCGTCAGCCCTAAGCCAATGATTTTTAATACAATAAACACAGCCCATGTATTAATATCCGAACCAGCAGGCGGAATTTCAGTCTGCCACCAACCAATTTTGATAATGTCTAAAGCACTGAGTTGCTCAATTAAATTATCTACATCTACTTCCGGCGCAGAACCATCTGCTTGTTGCATTTGGACAGCCATTTCGGCTTGTGCCACTGCTAAGGCGCGCACCCCGGCATTTGTCCATAATGTGCGTGCTAATTGAATACTGTCTGTACCGAGGAACAAGGTCAGCAACATAGATAAAACAATAACAAAACTGCGCGCATTCGAGCGGAAAGTCGCCGCGGCTTGTTCCATCACACCACCAAAATAAGCGTTGGTACGTTTGCGTAATTCTTCCAAATCCGTCACACCTTGCCCCACCCATTTTGCAACCGCACGCTTGCCCTCCGAATCAGGAAATGCGCTGATTAATTCTTTCAAACCTTCGCCAGTGATTTCTTTTGAAGCAGTCAACCCAACAAAGTCAAAATACGAATCAACTAATGTAGCAGTTGGAATCTTTTCCACCATCTTCGGTTCAGTAGCAGATGAAATAAAACTATACCAATTCTTATAACGAATTGGGCGCAAGGCTTGTATCTGCGGAAGTTTTACAAAATCACCCACATGGCTATCTCCGACAATTTTCTTGAGATGCTTTTCTAAAGATTTACCGCGTGTTTCAAAGCCTTCATTAATCCATTGTGTAATTAACGAAACAATAGAACCTAGCACATAAAATACAAAAATTAAACCAATTACTACTTCCAGCGCTTGTGAAAAAGACATATTCTTCTCCTTTGTGATGATGCTTTAATGTTTTAGTTTTTCCAATTCAGCCAGCCAACTTAGTGGTTTACTCCAACGCACGCGTTGTTTGACACCATGATTTTTTTTCGTTCGGTCCCATTTCGGTCCCGGCGGACCCGATTCATCGCTCAAAAGACTTTTCACACCCCATAATCCTTTATATTGTACCCAATCGGGTTCGGGATTCAAGAGCACTCGCTTCCATTCTTTGACCTTCGGTCTGGTGATTGACCTATGAGACATCACTCGCTTCAAATAACTACTAGACTTTAACACCCGTTCCTTCAAATTGTCACCCTGAAAACCCACCCGAAAACCATCTCCAGAAGCAATCTCCAACGGCAGGCTGACGATGTAATGGTCTGCTTCATCTTTCAAAGAAACAAACGCATCTTCCGCAAGCACGTTAGCATGTTTGGCTTGTAACTCTTTCAAGGCAATCTGCCTTGCCTTTTGGCTGGGGTTAAATAAAAGGAAGAGGTAATGAACCAAACCGTCAAACCAAAATAAGAAGCGTTGCAATCTCCCCGGCTTATACATACTCGGAGAGCGAATCACATCAGGCTTGCTGTAATTTGCATGAGAACCCAGCGCCGCATATACAACAGGATGTGTCGTTTCTTTGCCTTCTTTATCAATGGCTTTTATCACTGTTTCCCACGGCTCAATATTTCCTGCACCATGTTGCGAAAGCAAAAGCGCATACGGCTTATCGTTTTTAAGATAAACCGCCGCCATCTCCCAATCGCCTTCGTGATGATTCATACCGTTTGCCGCCAAACGCCAATCATTGAACGCATAAAAAAAATGATACTGTAAAATCGTCCACTCGTTTTCTTCTTTATCTTTTTCACGAACAACACGTCCATAATAAACAGGTTGCTCATGTTTTTCTAAAATCTGCTGATATTGCTTATAAGATTCTTGAGCAATTTTTTCAGTGGCTTGTGAAAGCATATCCATCGCCAAGCCTGGTCCTTCGGGTAAAACATTTTCGATATAAAATTTCAGAATGCGCATTAAGACATAAAACAATATTAACAAATAGATTGGCAATACAATTAAATATTCCACTGCAATACTTATATAAGGGATAGGTTTGAAAAAGAAATAAATTGGAGCAATGGCTAAAGCAGAAAAAAAGACAACCAGTAAAAATGGCGGAATGATTCGTAACCGAATTGGCGAAGCCAGCATAAAAATAACAAACCCCACCATTAATGAAAAAGCAATTGCAATTTCTAACCAAGCCAAGCCACCCAAAAACCAACTAGCCACTATACCTGCCAATGAAAGCCCGCCACCCCAAAACCAAATATCAAAATCATATAAAGGTTTGTTGACAAAACGTAAAAAAAATTGCTCGCTGTTTAAACGCCCAATTTTATAAATCAATGGTTCATTCAAATGAGAAAATAATTCAGCCGCGCCTTGTGGACCGCTTGCAAAAAAGTAACACCATTCCAAATACGGCTCCACCGCCATCGGAAAAAACCGCTCACTTTTTGCAAAACGCAAAACGGGTTCATATTTTTCTAGCAAATCTAAATCGTCCACGAAGCCTCTATGGTATAAATTTGTGTATGAACTACGAATCTATATCTCAATCATTTTCTTCCTATTTTAACGCCAAACCAAAATTTATTGTTCGAGCGCCGGGGCGAGTTAACTTAATTGGCGAACATACCGATTATAACGATGGATTTGTTCTACCCATGGCAATTGACCGTGAAGTTTGTATTGCACTCAACCCGCGTGATGATGAAACCATCCGCCTCTTTTCATTAGACTTGAAATCTGATTCTGTTTTCAACTTACATTCTCTTACCCCAAGCGATGGTTGGATTGAATATCCGAAAGGCGTGGCAAATCAATTACTCAAAGCAGGCTATCAACTAAAAGGGTTCGATGCCGTTGTCACAGGCGATGTGCCTCAAGGTGCAGGTTTATCATCATCAGCCGCATTAGAATTGGCAACCGCCAAAGCATTTGCCATGAGTTCAGGGTTTGAGTGGGATGCAGTAGAAATGGCAAAATTATGTCAAAGAGCAGAGAATGAATGGGTTGGCGTAAACAGCGGCATTATGGACCAAATGGCAAGTGCGGCATGTAAAGCAGGCTATGCAATGTTTTTAGATTGTCGTTCGCTAGAAATTCAGCATGTTCCCCTGCCCCAACGTGTTTCTGTTGTGATTTTAGATACATCCACTCGGCGCGGACTTGTAGAGTCTGCATACAATGAAAGGCGAAGTCAATGCGAGGAAGCGGCGAGGTGGTTTGGGGTCAAGGCATTACGCGATGTGAGATTAGATAGTGAAAAGTGGAAAATAGAAAGTAGAAAGATGAAAGAAGAAAGAGAGTTAGTTTTTAAGCGGGCAAGGCATGTGATTTCTGAAAATGAACGAGTGTTGGAAGCCATTGAGGTAATGAAAAAAGGAAATGTAAAACGATTAGGTGAATTGTTTAATGAAAGCCATGAAAGTTTGAAAAATAATTTTGAAGTGACAAATGAAGCGCTTAATATCATGGTGGAATGTGCGAGAGAGCAAGCAGGGTGTTATGGGGCGAGAATGACGGGGGCTGGTTTTGGTGGTTGTGCAGTGGCGCTTGTAGATGATGAAAATGTTGAAGCGTTTGTAAAGGCTGTTGAAACAGTTTACAAGCAAAGGTCAGGGCTTGAGGCGAGTGTATATGTTTGTAAAGCGAGCGAGGGAGCAAGTCAAGTTTAGAGAGTGCGTCGCACCGTTTGCATTTAACCGATTTTGAAAGTAGAAACGCGACGCACCCTGGATTGAATTAAAATAAAAATGGACATGTTGCCATGTCCATTTTTGTTTTAACCAAATGCCAATTGTTTTTCGAGTTGGCGTTGTTTGCGGCGTTGACGACGAATAATCTTTTCGGCGGCAATGCGGGTTTGACGGCGTTGCGCAGAGCGAATGATTAACTTCATAAATTTTGTATGGTTCATTTGTTTATCATTCATCAACGAAAAATCAGCAGAGCCTGGTTCAGTGGGCGGATAGAAAATGCCACAGTTAGGATTTATTTCAAGCATGTAAATATCGCCGTTCGCGTCCATGCGATAATCACAACGAGCATAACCATTGCCACCAAGTTCTTTGAAGACACGCATAGTTTGTTCACGCAAAGTCTTTTCAATTTTTGAATCTTTAACTGGAGCAACAGACATTTTTTCGTAGTCGACCCATTTCATATCATAATGCTTGAACGATTCACCATTCGGGAAAATAAATTCGACTGGTTTGATTGAAATCGGGTTATCAACGTCATCTGGGTTTTCAGCAACCAAACAAGTGAATTCGCGTCCTTCAATAAACTCTTCGATTAAAGCGCGTCCAAATTCTTCAATTGCGACTTTCAATTGTTCGCGTAATTGTTCTGCGGTTTCAACGCGTGAGTTGCGACGAATACCAACGCTAGCATAACCATGTGGTGGTTTGACCAACATCGGAAATTTTAATTTCTTTATAACTTTGTCCGCATCTTCAACGCGATTGACAAATGTCCAATTTGGGGTTGGCACTTTAACACGACGTGCGGCATTTTTCATTTCATCACGTGTGGGGTCAAAGAATTTTGAATCGGCACCTGTGAAGGCGGCGTTATATTTTTCAAGTGCATGGACTAATGCAATGCCAGATAAAGCATCATCAGGTGTACCATCACATAAGTTGACAAAGACTTCTACGCCTTCATCCATCAATGCTTTGATTTGTTTTTCTACATCGGTTGGCGCCACAAGATGTTGCTTCCATTTATAGCCCTTCATGTATGGTGAAGGGTCGTATGGAATATCATCGGCATCTGGTGTGCTTGTCAATACACAAATATACATATTATTTTCCTTTGTTATCGTTTCCTATCATTTGATAATAAATATTTTTGAATTATTTATTCATTATTTGTTATTTATTATCAACATCATCATAATTCATCCAATAATTATGATGATTATCTTTATTTTATACATATTTATTGAATTATGTAAAGGTTTTTGAGCATACAAATATCTTAAAATTTTATAAGTATATAAGTACTATTTGATATGCTTTTATGTTATAAAATAAAATTTCATTAAGGTTATTAAGGTTTTTAACGTCTATAAACAATAAAAACAGACTCATTTGAGTCTATTTTTATTGTTTATAAAATATTTTTATTGATATAGATAAGTAATCTATTATTGAAAATAGCAGTGAAAACAAGATACTATTTATAAATTATTTATTGATATACATAATTTTATGAATCAATTTATTATGAGATTGCTTCGCCTATAGGCTCGATATGTTACTTCGCAACTACTCGACCAACGGCTCGCAACGACATATTGATTATTTCCAAAACTGCGGAAGATGTTCTTTATATGTTTTCAAGTAATCATCTAAAATATTTTTTGCAGTATTCATATCAGTAATCACAGGGTCAAGTAATAAACATTGCAATGCCTTTTGATAATCCCCTTCCACAGCCGCATCTACACACAATTGAGCAACAGTAATTTCACGGCGGCAGAGTTCTGCAATTGGTTCTGGAAGTTTGCCTACATGTACGGGTTGAATCCCTGCCCCGCCTACATGTACGGGTGTTTCGACTATCGCGCCGAATGGCACGTTTGCAATCTGACCAACGTTAGGCAAGTTCGCGGCAAGATGATAATGACTGCCTGCATAAGCAATGTTTTCAATAATTTCTAATGCACCTTCCGAGTCCGTTTCAAGCAAGCCATCAATGGTTGCATTTCCATTTGCCATGTCATTTAATCTATCTAAACTAAAATCACGCACGCTTGCCATCACTTCCCAATCATATAATTGAATATTAAATGATTCATAAGGTTTTGTAATAGGGTCGCTCATCCACGGCAGATATTCGCACAAGTGAGAATCTCCAGGAACAGGAAACAAGTTGAAATCATGAAAGAGGCGGCGAGTTAATGGTTCAAATTTTTCATCTAATTCAAAAAATCTTTTTCGCAATAATGGATATAAATCTTCACCCGTTTGTTTATGATGAATAGAAAGTATCCATGTGAAATGATTCGTACCTGCGGCTTGAATATCAATCAATGGAAGTGTTTGATGAATCATCATTTGTTGTAATGGATGTTGTAATATATTTGCATGTGTACTTTCGAGTCCATCAGGCACTTGCAAATTTAAATCTTTTGCTAAGGCAACACCTGCCATCATATATCCTTGATAAATTTGATGACACAAGCCAACAACTTTTATTTTGCTATAACGATTGACAACATCACAAATTCTAACCATTGGGTTTGTAAAATTAATAAACCATGCATCAGGGCAAGCAAGTTCCATATCATGCGCAATTTCTAAAACAGGTTTTACGTTACGTGCGGCATGTGCAAAGCCGCCAGGTCCGCCATTTTCAGCATACGGTTGACGAACACCATACTTCAATGGAATTTCAAAATCAGATTTCCATAATTCTTCGCGCGGACCAACTTCAATTGCAGAGACGACAAAATTTGAACCTTGAAGCGCATCTTTATGATGTGTATGTGCTGTGATGTTAAACCCCGCCTCCCATTCTGTATTCAATCTGGTTGCTAGACGATGAACAATATCTAAACTTTGAGCATTTCTATCCACAAGCCTTAACGTGGAGCCTTTCAACTTTTTTGAACGAAGCAAAGCCGATAATGTATTCTCTCCAAACGATGCGCTTCCCGCGCCGATGACTGTGATGGTGGTCATATAAATCTCCTAGTCATTTATTTTACTTCGATAAATTGTTTCGCTCTCGTTTATAATAAAAATATCTTAATGAGCATTGTTCTTTATTAACTGTTTCTTTATCAACTACCAAAGAGGAAACCATGACCAAATCAATCTCATTCTTCGTTTTGATAGTTTTATCAATTCTATTAACTGCTTGTGGCGGGTCAGCGACAGAAGGTGCAGTTTCATACATTGGGACAATTGACGGCGCTCCTGAGAGTGCTCGCATAGGCGTTGTAGCAGAAAACGGAAAGTTTGTAATTTACATTTGTAGTTTGGATGATGCTTTCAACCTTGCCACTTCACGTTGGTTTTCTGGTGACTTGGATGGTGATGGGACATTTGTAGGCACTAGCCCTGATGGTGTGAAAGTGAATGGCTCTGTTAATGGAAGTTCATTGATTGGATTTATTACCACCCTACAAGGTGAAAGATTAACTTTTCGTGGTTCGGCAATTCCAGCAGGTGGACCAGCAGGTATATATCAAGGTATTGGCGAATATGATGGTCAACAAGTGATTGTAGGTGCAGTTATAGATGAAGATAATTTATTCGCCGCCGCTACTGTACAAGTGAGCAATACTGTTGAATTTATTACGCCTGTTGTCACTCCCCCATTTCGAGTGAATAACACAGAATTAATTTTGACTTTCGGAGATTTGGGTCAAAAAGTTGATTTGCTGTTAGTAAGTACCGTAGAAGGCGTAGAGTAATTTAAAACATCCGAAGTGCTTCGCAAAGACTTCGGATGTTTAAGTTCATTTCGCTTGTATTTCCACTTCAGCACTCATCCCCCACAATAAACCTTCGGGCTGTTTGTCTAACTCAATGGTGACGGGGAAAACGACATCGCCACCTACATTTTCAGCAATCGGTGAAATGCGAATCACTTTGCCTGTAACGGTTATATCCAATGCTTCGATGTAAACATTTACGGTTTGACCAATTTTCACGCGGGTAATGCGACGTTCGCTTAAATCGGTGGTGACGATTTGTAACTTATCTAAGGTCGCTAAAGTCAACACTACTTGATTGGTTTGCACAAGTTCGCCAACGGCAACATCAATAGAAACAACACTTCCATTGAATGGTGCGAGCAATGTGTTTTGATTTAATGTTGCCTGAGCTGATTCCCAAATGGCAAACGATTGGTCTGCTTTGGATAAGGCTTTCAGATAGACTTCACGAGGAATGGAATACCAACGTATGTACCCTGTATTTGGATTAACATATTTTACACGTTCGGCTTTTTGTAATTCAGCGGCGAGCGCGCGGGCATTATAGTCTTCTTCTGCGGCGATGACGGCATATTCTAAATCTGGTGTGTTCAATGTGATTAATCCATCACCTGTTTGCACAAGGTCACCTTCATTAACTCTGATTTCTTTCACTGGCGCTGAAATCACAAAACTTAATTGAGAAACTTGTGCAGGTATCACTTTGGCAGATGCAATGACAGAGTCGCTTGAAGGTGAAGTCACTGCTTGGGTTGCAGAAACAGGCACCACGTTAAGCAGTGAAGCGATTAAGAAAAAAATGGTCAAGCCGAATATCTTTTTCATATCAGCCTCACTCTTTTATTTCAACATCGGCGCTCATGCCCCACAACAAACCCGTTGGCTGTTTATCAAATGCAAGCGTCACTTTGTAAACCACATCACCGCCCAGCGTGGATGAAACGCGAGCAACATCAATGACCTTTGCAGAAAACGTTTCGTTCAACGCTTCCACAAATACATCAGCAGGTTGACCAATTTTTATTTTGCCAACAAAGCGTTCGCTTAAATCAGTGGTTTCAATTTGATATGCAGTTAAGTCTCCCAACACAATCACCACTTGACCGGGCGTAACGGTTTCACTCGGCGCAATATTGACTGAAACAATTGTGCCAGCAAACGGCGCAGTTAAATTTGATTGTGCTGAAAGAATCGCATTAGCGGAATCTAACAAGGCTTGCGCGCGAGCGACATCATTTTCAGCCACTTCAAGATGTTTGGCATCGGTGCCAACGCGAATTAAATATTTAACTTGGATTTGCGCGGCGGCGAGATTCGCTTCGGCTTCTTTTACTTTCGCTTCTAAAATTGATGTGTCGAGTTGTATCAATACATCCTCAGCATTGACTTTATCTCCAACATTGACATTAACAGAAGTTACTCGCCCAACATTGGCGAAAGAAAGTTGCACCTTGTTAACTGGAACAATGATAGCAGAGGCAGTGATTGAACTTCCGCTATTTGTTTGCGGCTGTGATTCAGTTACAGTGCTAGTGCCCGAATCTAAAACAATGGTTGGGATTGCTTGTGGTGCATTGGCTTGACCACATGCAGTTACGCTAAGTATTGAAATTAATAAAATCAAATAAATTTTCTTCATTCTCACTCTGTCATTTCTTTCCGTTTACTTTACTATCTTTGGTAATCAGACCATCTTCTAATGTGACAACGCGATTTGCATAACCAATCACGCGCGGGTCATGGGTGGCGAATACAAAGGTGACACCTGTTTCTTTATTGAGTCTTTGCATAATATCCATCACTTGTTTGCCGTTTTCGGAATCAAGGTTGGCAGTGGGTTCGTCGGCAAGAATCAGTTTGGGATTAGTAGCCAGTGCGCGGGCAACGGCGACGCGTTGTTGTTGTCCACCAGATAACTGGTCTGGGCGGTGATGTCCACGGTCAGAGAGTCCAACTGCTTCCAACATTTCATTGACTCGTTTTTTTCTATCGGCTGGTTTGGTGTTGTTCAGCAATAATGGCATTTCAACATTTTCATAGGCGGTGAGTGTTGGAATAAGCGCGAAGAATTGAAAGACAAATCCAATTGCACTTTTGCGTAAATCAGCGCGTTGATTGCGATTCAAGTTGGTCGCATCTTGCCCGTTGATGAATACATTGCCAGATGTCGGTTGGTCAAGCAAACCAATCAGTTGAAGCAATGTTGTTTTGCCTGAACCCGATGGACCCACCAATGCAGTAAATTCGCCGTTTGTGATTGATAAATCCACACCGCGTAAGGCTTTGGTTTCGATTTCACCAATTTTGAATACGCGCGTGGCTGATGTAATTTTTGTAACTTCCATGTTAACCTCCAAATCCATGTAATGCTTCGACTGGTTCCATGCGCGCGGCAAGCGAGGCAGGGTAAAGTGAAGCGACTAAAGTAATAATATAAGTAGCAATGGCTAATGTGATTGTGTTTTCCATTGTCAAGTAAGCGTAAATGCGTTCTTCAAACAAAACGCCGGTGATTCCAAAATCGCCAATATAAAATCCATTGACGGTAAAGTAAGAAACCAACGCGCCGCCGATGATTAATCCGCCAATCACGCCGCCAGTGGCGAGGACTGCGGCTTCGGCTAAAAATTGCGCCATGATGGCACGTCCTTTCATACCAATGGCGGCAAGGATTCCGATTTCACGAGTTCTTTCAAAAACAGCCATCACCAATGTATTTGTGACTACGGTAGCAGTGATTCCTAAAACAATCAAATATATAAATACAAAGAAAGCATTGGCATAGTTTTCAAATAAAACGACAAATTCATTTTGGGCTTGCCAAGTCAGCACTTTATATTTTGACGATTGAATGGCTTGCGCCACAGGTTCGGCTTGTTCATTTTCTTGTAATAAAACAAAAATTGAACTGGCGTGATTCTCTGTGGCAGTAAATGTCTGCGCTTTAGAAAGCGGCATAAGCACATTGGTTTCGTCAAAGCCGGGTGTGCGCGTGGTGAAAATACCGCGAACAGTGAATAACTGCTCGACCACATCTCCATTGGATGTGTTGACCAACAAATTGACTTTATCGCCAACTTTGAGATTCAATTTCTCAGCAAGGATGTTGCCGATTAAGATTCCTTCACGGTCATCGGCGGTGATAAATTCACCGTCTAACAACCCTTCACGAAATGGCGCATTTGCAGATGAGTCTGGTTCAATACCAACAATTTGTATGCCTTTCGATTCATCTCGTAATGTCAAGATGCCATTTGCAAACAAACGCGGTGTGGCTGAGGTCACTTGCGGCAAGGTTGAGATTTGTGTAATCACTTCATTTGGGTTGGCAATCAAATCTTCCCATTTCAGGCTGGTCTTGCCTTCTTCATAAGAAACAGGGCGAATTTGTAAATGTCCGCTTTGTAAACGAATCGTATTTTTTAAAGCACCACGCATCTCACCTTCTAGCACTGAAACCATCAAAAGCAATAACGCCATTCCGCCAGATACTGCTAATGCAGAAAGCAGTGACCGGGTTTTGTTGCGCCCTACATTCCGAAAGGCGAGTTTGAATAATTGAATAATATTCATAAATTTTTCTTTCTATGTCATTCTGAGCCGCGCTTTTGTTCTTTGCGGCGAAGAATCTCTTAGATTATTGTAGAGACTCTTCGCTTCGCTCAGAGTGACAAATTTTTAGACATGATGCAACGCTTCAGATGGTTCGCGCCTTGAAGCGGCAATGGCGGGAATCAACGCGGCGAGTACGGCAATCACCAACACAACTGCTGAACGCCAAACAATATTATTTAATCCAAGCGTCGGGTACACACGTCCGCTGATTAATGCAATGTATTCAGCAACACCTGCCATTTGGCTATAGTCCATACCCACTTGACCTAAACTTAAATTAATCGCTAAGCCAATGCCAATGCCAGCAATCACACCCACCACACCAATCATCGCGCCTTCAAGCAAAAATGTAGATGCAATTTGGCGCGGCTTGAGTCCCATTGCGCCAAGCAAACCAATTTCGCGCGTGCGTTCATAAATTGCCATCAACAAAAGATTCAAAATACCAATACCAGCAATTGCTACAATCACGATGCTGAAAATATCCATCACACCATTTTTTGAATTGATAGCAGTGCCAAGTTCTGGATAAGTCTGTGCCCATGATTCAACTTCGTAACCCGGCAACAAAGGAGTCAAAGCAGATATAACAACCGCTTCTTTCCCGACCTGCTTCAGGGTGACTTGAACCTCAGTCACTTGCCCACGTAAGCCATACAGGCTTTGTGCTTCGGCTAAAGAAATATACACCGCGCCCTTTTCAAGCGATGGCATTCCAATATCATAAATACCAACCACTGTCATCGTACGTTGACGATTTTGTTTGTTGATGTCACTGCCAACTACAGTAACGCGGTCACCTACATTAAGAAGCAACGCATCTGCTAAGCCTCTGCCGATGAGAATCACATCTTCATCGGTTGATTGTAAAAAGCGACCATCCACGATGTTTTCTGCAATTAAACTAATCGGCGCTTCGGCTTCGGGTTCAATGCCGATGATGCTAAGCGGAAATGCGCCTTCACGATTGCTGATTAATCCGCTAGTTTGGATTCTGCGCGTCGCGGCAATCACATCAGGTTGAGATAATGCCGCATTGACAACACTCAGGTCGTCGGTCAGCGGAAGAAGCGGATTGCTATCTACTTTTTCACGATAGCCTTGTGCATGGATTTGTATATTTCCTCCAAGCACACGCACTGCATTTCCAGCAATGGCATCATTGAAGCCAGCGGTTAAGCCATCGTAAAACATCATAAAGCCAAGCGAAAGCCCCATTGCAATTGCAATGATGAGCGTGCGACGACGATGCCGCCAAATGTTTCGCCATGCGAGTTTTAGGTAAAGTGTCATGATTCTTTCCTTTCTTTAAAGCTTGCTGAAAAATCTGATTCTGTTTTTCGCAAGCCGTATTCCATTACATACAAAAGTTTGTCTATCATTTCTTGTGTTTTCTTAGAGCGTATCCATTTCATAATATCTTTTTGTTTCATACCTTCTTGCAAAATGTAATTGCTAATGGCATTGCTCCAAGTTTCAATCACCATGACGGCGAGTTCAATATCTACACTGGGGTCTACTTCTCCGCTTTTGATGGCTTGCTCAATCATCATGTGCATTGCCTTGTTTGCTTTTTGACGTTGCTCTTCAAATGTTTTTCCGTAATATAAACCTTCGCTAAGTAATACACGGCTAATGGCTTGCGTGAGGCGCGGATAAGCAGAGTTAAACTCCATGCCCGTTTTAATCATCCAGCGGAAGTATTGAAATGTATCCATGTGCATACTGGGTGGATGTTTGCTTTTGAAAAATTCCATTTTTTCATTTTCAAGCACAGACATCAAATACATGAACACATCTTGTTTATCTTCAAAGTATTGATAAAAACTTCCTTTAGCAATGCCACTGTTTGCTACAATGCGATTCGTAGAAGCACTTTCCAAACCATATTCGGCAAATTCATCTATGGCGGCATTGATAATGGTATTGCGTTTTTCTTCAGGAAGATTAAGAAATGTTTGCTTGGGCATATATTGCATTATTCCATTCTAAAACTTAATTTATTTTCAAAGATTAATTTCAAAACCCTCACCCTAACCCTCTCCCAATGGGAGAGGGAACTGTGGGGCGTTCTTATTTTTATTTCAACACTTCATCTAACCAATCAAACATGGTTTGATTCGGCAAAGCCAAATTATTAACCTGACAATGTGCTTCACCGCCTTGCGCTTTGGTGAAAATAACCATTTTCTTTTTCGGGTTTGGTAATTGCTCAAAACATTCGCGCACAATTTTCAAAGTCACATCGGCTTCACCATCACCAGCCAACAACAAAGCAGGGATTTGAATTTGTTTCACATCCACTTTGCCATTGGTTAAATAATCCCAAGCCTTTGCAAAACGCGCGGCAATATCTTTCGGATTAAAACTAATCTTCAAACCAAAACGCCAAACGATTTGGTCAAACGCAATACGGCTGATTGGGTCGTGACGGTCATGACCTTTTTGTTGTGCCAACACCGAACGAAATACATCTGGCATGGGTGGGTTGGCAATCATCGCTTTCAAACGTGAATCAAAACGCGCGGCTTTGAAAGCAATGTGTCCGCCCCAACTGAATCCAAACATCGCAATTTTATTTGCATCAACTTCTGGGCGTGAAAGTGCATAATCAACCAACGCTTTCGCAGTCACTTCCATGCGTGCGCCAAAATGCAAACCTTGGTCAGGATTCATGCCCTGCCCTGCTAAATCTGCTGTGATGACGTTATATCCGCGTGCTGTTGCAGATGATGCCACCATGAAGTAACAATCCTCAGCCCAAGTCTCCACGCCTCCGACTATGATGAGAGTTGGTCTTGCTGTTCGGCTTTTATCTACGCTCCAAAAATATCCTGTTAACTTTTTATCGCCAAATGGAACTTCAATGGTTTCAATCGGCGTCTCAAAAAGTTGAGCGGCTTTGCGAAAGCAGGCTTGCATGTTCTGCCAATGTTTATAAAAGTCAGCATGTTTTTGACCCATGATGAATAACGGCGCGCGATGATATGTACAAGCGCGTAAAAACATTTTGCGTGCGGATTCTTTATCTCCGCGTTTCAATGCTTCTTCTGCTTGTGACTCAATTCTCTGCGCCAATACAGACCATTCTTTATACCAAGCCTCAACATTTGCATTGGGAATTTTTTGCACAGTTTCCATGCACTCGGCTTTATCAGCACCATCATAAATTTCACGACCTAAAATCCAAGACAGGTAATAATCCATATCTTTATGGTCGAAATGAATTTTTTCCAGGCTTCTCTGGGCGAAAGCAGTATTTTTATTTTCCATTCTTACCTCATTAGTAAATAGATTCCGCCAACAATTGTGGCGATTCCGACGATGCTGAAAAAGATAACTGTCCCTTTTTCAGAAAGAAGTTGTACAAAGCCTTGTATCTTTCCTATATTCCAAATTGCTTTGGGTTTGACAAAGGCAATGTACAATGTGAAAACTCCGTAAAGAATAAGTGCGTACGCGATGATTGTTAATGTATCCATAATTTTTCTCCTGATGATTTATTTAGGGGCGAGGTCATCTCGCCCCTACGTTTTTTATTGATGTAACACCTTGTAAAACCTTCTTGCAAAAAAGACTGTGACTAGTAATTGATAAACGATTGCAATCACTACATACAACCAAACATTCGTCTCTCCAGCGGATAGCATCCAATACACTTTGAGGGGCCAGTAGGTAGGCAAAAGCCCGAATGCCAGTTCCCAATTTGAAGTCACGAAATAGGCGAAGATGGGGGCAAGTAAAAAGACTCCCGTTAATTTCATCAAAGCAAAGCCTTGTATTTTGTTTTCAGCAAACGATGCAAGGAAGAGTGCCAACATCGGAGACATTGGCGCGGCGGCAATTGCCGAAATCAAAATCACTTTCAAATTGAATGGTGTTAAATTCGCCAACGGAAAAATAATTAACAACATCACAACCGTTAGGATAATTGGAATAGAAACGCGATAGATAAGATAACTCGTCAGTGGCAGTGGAGTCACTTGTAATGCTGTTAATGTGCGGTCGTCTTTTTCATCTAATAAAAGAAAACCAATTAATGCACCAAATACCATTGGGCATGTGGCAATGAAAAAATACGAAAGCAATACAGTGTAATAGGGTGCTAAGTCAAAGTTATATTCTTCAAGTAAGCGAGCATGGATAAATGGAACACCAAAACGAAATATGATCGCCATAAAAATTGGAATATAAATCATCCACGCCACTAAATCATCACGGCGGATGTTGCGAATGTCAATTGGACCTAATGAACGAAGAACTTTGGTCATGTTCATTTTCTTCTTACTCCTTCTTTTACAACCACAAACTTATGAAAGGCTCGCAAACTAAAATACATTGCAATGCCTGTCCATAGAATTGAGTATCCGAAGCCGTACACAATTTGCCACGTTGGCACTGAAGCGAAAGCGGATTGAATCAAAATCAAAATCGCTTGTAGTGGATGTAAAAACATTATTGGATTGCGCCAAATATCAAAGTAATATAACAATGGCAATGAGAATCCTAACGTCCACACCACAGATGGCAAAATAAATTCGCTGATAGAGTCATAACGTGCCACGACGAAAAATCCATACAGTGAAAGCATGGCAATATAAAAGACAATGCCACTGACTAACAAAAGCCAATTGAAATTTACGCCTTGCACCAACACGATAATCAAAAGTGTTTCAAATAACGAAAGCAAACCAAGCGTGAGAACTTTTGATGAAAGAATCTCCCACGGGCGTAATGGCGTAATCACTTGCGCTTCTAATGTGCCTTCGCCTTTTTCAAGCAAAACAATCGCCGCCATAAAGTAAAAAGCATTGATGGCTAAATTACCTGTGATAATGGCGGGCCACCAGTAAGACCAATCTACACTTGGGAATTGGCGAAGCAAAATGATGAAGAACACCGCCACAAACGCAGAGACGAAATAAAATCCGTTGCGATATTGCAGGCTTGCATCCCAACGAGCTGTTGAAAGTAAACGATTCATTCCAACCTTCTTCCTGTCACTTGAATAAAAATATTTTCAAGCGTGGCTTCTTGCGTGTGCAAGGTGCGGATATTTTTCTCGCGCAATGTTTTCAAAAATTCTTGATTCTCTGCTAAGCCTTCCAATGAAAAATTTTGAAATTCATTCTTGCCATTCACACCAAACTCAATGCGCACTTCTGGTTTGCCATAACGTAATTTCAATTCACTGGGTGAATCAATCAAACTAATTTGTCCGTCAAAGATAAAAGCAACACGGTCACAAAGTTCATCAGCAATCGTCATATCGTGTGTGGTCAAAAATACTGTACGACCTGCATCTTTTTGCGCTTTGATTAAATCTTTAATCTTGCGTGCATTCACAGGGTCTAAACCCGCAGTAGGTTCATCCATAAACAACAAACGCGGATTATTCACCAAAGAACGCGCCACACTTAAACGATTCTTCATGCCTTTGGAATATTGCGAAACCAACATCTCGCCATCATCTTTCAAACCGACCATTTCCAATAATGTTTCAGGTTTCATCACATCACCTTGATATAACGAACCAAAGTAACGTAAATTTTCAACGCCAGTTAATTTTGAATAATGATTCGGCATTTCAAAACTCACACCTACTTGCTCGTAATAATCGTAGCCCCACTCGCGCAAGTCACGCTCAAAAACTTTTACAGAACCTTGAAAGCCCTGCAACAAACGAAACAAAATTTTCTGCGTGGTAGATTTTCCCGCGCCGCTTGGTCCAAGGAAACCAAAAATTTCACCGGGCTGAACGGCAAAGTTCAAATCCTTAATGGCAGGCTGATTTGTGCCCGCATACTTAAACGTAAGATTTTCAACTTGAATCATTTTTCATCCTTTTCCCTGCGAAATGTGACTAGGTGGTCACATGACCAGAAGGTCACATTATAGGACGATTCCCCCGCCTGTCAAGGGGATTCGTACCCGCCTCTTTTCTGACTTTATACCTGTTTCTGCTTCGGGAAAAATTTTCTTCGCCCCATCCCGCACGAGGATAAATCCCCGTGCTATATTTACGAAGCCCGCTAAAGCGGACTCAGCAAAATAAAAATCCGCGAGATGTTTATCTCGCGGATTTCAGTGTTATACCCTTTCAAAAATTGGAAGCGCATCTAACGGCACAACATAATTTTTCAACCACTGTGCGCCAGCATAAATTTCACTTGTCCAATAATTTTTCCAAGTGCCTTTTGGTAAATAAATATCACGTTGATAAGTATTTGGCTTTAAGATTGGCGCGATCAAAATATCACCACCCAATAAAAATTCATCATCGCAAGTTAATGCAATTTCATCATTAACATCCAACCAAAAAATTGGGCGGATAATTGGTAAACCATTTTGTGTTGTTTCGCTTGCAATGCTTAATATTTTTTCTGAAAGCTCAAAATGCAAATTTGCATAGCGTTTACAAATTTCTTGGCATTCTTCTCCATAATCCCAAGGGGCTAGGCTAAATTGCATAGCGGGTAATAATGCATTCAATTGCGTCCAACGAATCATTAACTCAGCAGTTGCTTTTTCATCATATTCATTGCCACCAATCATATCGGGCAAAATAAATGGATAGCCTGCTAACCCTAAAGCCAATATTCCCGTCAACACAGAATGTAAACCATTATCCAAACCCCACGAAGTTGTTTTATCCCATTGACGAAAAAATATCGGCGCGTGTTGATTCTTCCAACCTGCGCGCACTTCTGTCAAGCCATAATGTTTTGCAACTGTTTCTACATATCTTTGTGTATATTGATTTGGATAAATCTTTTGATATGTAACTGCATCAGATGGAAGGAAACATGCTTCACCTGCATCGAATTTGAATCCATCGCATCCCGTTTTGACTTGAAGTTGGTTCAGCCTCCGAAAAAACCAGTCAATGGCTGACGGATTCGTTACGTCAAGCAAGCCACCCTTTCCCTGCCACCACTCTACAAGATACGGTTCATCGTTTTTATTTTTCACCAACCAATTATTATCTTTTCCCTCTTGAAAAGCATGAGACTGTGTGTCTAAAAATGGAATCACCCAAGTTGTGACTTTAAAGCCTTTCTCATGTAGTTCATCAATCATTTCTTTTGGATTTGGAAATCGCTTTGGGTCAAAATCTAAATCACCATAATACACTTGCCAACGGTCGTCTATTTCCAAAATGTTGTAAGGATAATCATGTTGAATAATTTCATTTGCAAAATCTAAAACAACTTGTTGATTGATTTCAGTTTTGTATCTTGCCCAGGTTGTCCATGTAGGTTTTTGAAATAAGCTTTCAGGTGGAATAGATTTGGCATGACCAAAATAATCAACTTGTTTTTTATAGGCTTCAACCACATTGTCTGTAAAATAAAATTTCAAATTCAGTTCTTTACCTTTGAAAGTAAATAATCCATCTCCATTTTTGGTTTCATCTAAAAATGGACGATTTGAAAATGGTCCGCGATTTTCAGCAGAAAAACTCCATTTATATTCAGGATATTCTTTAGGCGGTTGATTGATTCCAATTTCGTCAAATGCATCGGCGATGATTAATGTACCATTCGAAGAAAACCATGCAGGGTTTAGTTTGCCACTTAATCCAGTGGGTCCATTATCAAAGGTATGCAAGGAACTCGAGTGAAGCATGATTTTATTTAATGGAAATTGTTGATTGATTAATTCGCCATGTCCATACCAGTGACCTGTTAATTGGATTTTGATTTCGACAGGCGAATCAGTTGGGGATGTGGTTAATAGCCAATGGTCATTGACCAGTTTGAGGTCAAGTGTGAAGCGTGGAAATTTTGCAGCGAGTGATGAATCATTTGATTCCAAAACTGGCTGGGAATCAGAATCAAGATGAATGGTCATCAAGATTATGCTATTGCGTTTGAATGAAATTGAAAAAGGGAAAGTTGTTGTTTCAAGTTGAATCATATTGACGGCGGACGACGGACGGCAGACCGCGATTTATTGTCGTCAATGGTCTGCCGTCTGCGGTCATTTTTTATCTCTTAAATTTTTTGCCAGTTGCTAACTCAACGCTTTTATATGCGCCATCGTAAATACCTATGCTTTTATTTTTGATAATACAATCACAAAACATGGTTAATAAATCATCATGTTCGGTGAGCAAATCAATGGCTTGCAAAGTTTGTGGAATGGTGCGGGTTTCGACAGTACTATCGCCAATTTCGGCGCCACGAATTGCGCCCCACATTTCATGCCCGCCAACACGGGCATTGAAAATTTTTGGAACAGGATAAAAAGCAAGTTCGCTGGGTTTGGTTATCATTACATCCATCACATGCATTAAATAATTTGTGGCATATACGGCATGGAAAGTATTATCATGCAGAAAGACATGCAAACCATGTGCAGGTTTTTTACGAATCGAGTCAGTAAATTTTTTGGTATCGTCCCAAGTGAAATGCGTATTGATTAAATCTTTGTGATGTGCAAGTTCACCTTGCAACCACTCCCAATTATTTTTGTGGTCGCCTAAGTTAATGAAGAGTGCAATTTTATCTTTCTTGATTAATGGAATGGCATGCTCAATAATGGCTTTGAATAATTCACGTTGTGCACCTGCACCACCCATTGTGACAAGAAATCTACGAGGCTCTTTTGATTTCATGCGGCGAATTCTGTCGGCACAATCTTTCTCAATATTTTCAACCAGTTCATGGTCTACATGATGACCTGTAAAATGAATTGCATCTGCTGGAACAGGTTTGAGAATTTTTCCTTTGTCGTCAAATCCGCGCATGGCACGGAAGCCATAATAACCCGATGGAGATTGCACGGCATGTTTTGCGCCTTCGGTTAATTGAAATGCCATGGGCCAGTTATCAAACATCATATCCACTACATTGGTCATGCCGCCTGAAACGGCTCCCATACAATTCCACATGTGAGATGTGAGAATCGGCATATCTGATGGAAGCGTGCCATATAAATTTTTGAATAACTCACTCATTTTATAATCTTTGACTTCGGTTTTGAGAAAACGCCAGGGCCAGGTACTGATGGCGTAATTAAAAATTTCGTTCAAGATAGGTAACGTAGGTTCGCCTGTGGTGAGCGATTCCCAAACATATTTATCAAACCAAGCATAGCGTTGTGAGATGCGCGAGTATTTGCTGTAATTTGTGTTACACCAATTGATGACATCTGTTGAAATGCCTGGAATGCCGAGTAAATCTAACCAATATGGGGTAAATCCCATGGCTTTGGCGGCAGAGACTCCCGCCATGGCGATGCGATAATGTCCAAAGCCCATGCGAATGGTGCTAACGATGACACCGTTCTTTTTGTTGAGCGGCTTGCCACTGCCATCACGGACGATGTTTTTTAATCCGAAAATTTCGTTTCCTTGCGGGTGGTCTTCAACACTTAAGTTATAGGTTTCATTTGGGTTGTAGTTAAATTTTTTCGCCAGCATATCCTTCCATTTATCTGCGGCGCGGCTTTGCCTTTTTGAAATGGGATTGCCATACACTTCATATCTTCCGTCTTTCTGTTGTAGCATGTGAGCACTTTCTCCTTGAAAATAAAATAATTGCTTAATGAATGACCGCGGACCGCAGACCATAGACCGTTTCGTCTACCGTCCGCCGTCGGCGGTCAAGTATTAACTTAGTCAAGCAAAACAAACTAGATTGTACTATCCCTTCACGCCGCTACTTGCCACGCTTTCTACAAAGAAGCGTTGACCTAAGATAAATACAATGAGTGGCGGAATGATGGCAATTGCCGCGCCTGCCAAAATTAAATTCGGCGTGTCAGAGGCGCGCCCACGTAAAACGTTTAATGCTAATGTCAACACATGATTTTTTTCATTACCGACATTGATAATCACAAGGGGCCAGATAAATGAGTTCCACGCATATAAAAACGTAAATGTGGCTTGTGTGGCTAAGGCTGGCACGCTAGCAGGGATAATAATGTTTTTCAAAATTTGAAAACGAGATGCGCCGTCTAATAAGGCGGCTTCTTCAATTTCCTTTGGAAAAGTGATGAAATGCTGGCGCATCAAAAATGTGCCGTATGCGGTAAATATCCACGGGATGATTAAAGCGGCGAGACGGTCTGTCCAGCCAATTACAACCATCAGTTGATATAAAGGCACAATCAACATCACAAATGGAATCATAATCGTGCCAAGATAAAAAACAAAAAGCGTATCGCGACCAGGAAATTTGAGGCGAGCAAAAGCATAACCACCAAATACTGAAGTTACCAATTGACCAATCACAACCAAAATTGTGACAAGGGCTGTATTCGTCAAAGCGCGCGCCATGTTATTCAATTCAATAATCTGTTTGTAGTTTTCAGGGTGCCAACTAATTGATTCAACGGGCGTACTCAAGCGCACATTTTGAGATACTTTTTCATTAGGATTTTCGGGGTTAATAAATTCGCCAACGGTAGTTTGGCTGATTAAAATCATAGGGATAATTTGACCATCCACTTCAACATCAAACAATTTTTCTTCTTTGTCGTTCACGACTACGGTTTGCTGGTTGGTTACTCCCCCTGTGGGTTTAACCTCCGTGAGGCGACGCTCTACAGTCGCAGATAAATTATCTGCTGGGGCATAAATTCCAATTTTGATATTGCTTTGCGCCAAGGCAAATTCTTTTTGCTCACCATTGATTTCGACATAATACAATGGTAAAGGTTTTTCAAAGCCATCTACTTCTATCGTAACAGGGTCACGCGGCAACATGCGCGGCGGATAACGAAATGTATCTGCCGGGATTTTGAACGATGTTGATAGCATATACATAAACGGAAATAGCATAATGAAAGCAAACAACGTCAAAACAAAGTATATAAAAAAGTTATTGAGAAAACGAATGAGACGATAAGATTGGAGTTTCATAATTTTTTCCTGATTAACTTTCATAAATACTAGAACGGCGTTGACGCTGGAATTGAATCAGAGTTAATCCAAAAATAACGATGAACAGCACCCAAGCAATTGCTGAAGCATAGCCTTGTTGGAAATTTTGGAAGCCACTACGATACAAATATAAAACTAAAGTAATGGTTGAGTTGTTCGGTCCTTCGGGTGGGTTCATCAAAATAAACACTTGTTCAAATACTTGCATGGCTTGAATGGTTGTAGTTGAGACCACATAAAAAGTTGTCGGTGCGAGCATTGGTAATGTAATGCCCCAAAATTTATCCCACGCACCAGCACCATCTACGGTGGCGGCTTCGTATAATTCACCTGGAATATTTTGTAAGCCCGCCAAAAACAAAACGGTATTGAATCCCATGGTTTGCCAAGCGGCAATAATAACCACTGCCAATAAAGCGGTTCGTTCATCCGAAACCCATTGGATTTTTGGGTCCACAATAGCAAGGTTAAATAAATTATTCCAAAATTCAATTCCTAATGTGACGAAATAATTAATGTAACCAATGGTAGCGTTGTATAGCCATTGCCATACTAAGGCAATCCCAACTACGGCGGCAATGCTGGGCATAAAATACACCGCTCTAAAAAACTTCATGCCTGGCAATTTGCTATTCAGAACATTGGATAAAATCAAAGCAGGGATAACGCTCAAAGGAACAGCAAACAAGACGAAGGTCAAGGTGTTGCGAAGCGCAAGCCAGAAAAATTTGTCCGCCGCGGCAAATAAAATCCCTGTGTTGCCAATCACAAATCTATCTACTTCATCATAAATTTTTATATCTACAACTTCGCGCGCAAGTTGAGTGGGAGTTTCTAATAAAGCAAAACGAACATTTAAAATGCGGGCGTAATTATCAAAGCCAACCCAATTGGGTGTGTTGAAAGCATCTGAGTCGGTGAATGAAAAATAAAGCGACAGCACAAGCGGACCTGCAAAAAATATTAAGAAACCCAATAAATTCGGTGATAAAAATAACCAACCATTGATAATTTGTTCGTGACCCGTTTTGACCCCGAGTGCTTGTGCAATGTGCGGGCGAGACATGCTCCATAATGAAATACCAAAGATGATGATAGCGATGACAGATGCAATGCCAAGCGGCTGGATTAATTTGCTGACAAAATATACTGCCCCATTCACCGCTTCGATTTGCCACAGGAAGAGGATACCGCCTAGCAACATTATCCATCGCCCGACGGTTTTTAAACTATTTTCTGACGTGGCTTTTTTAGTTGGTAAGTATTCATCTAACGAACCTAAAAAATAACCTGCAATTACAATGCCGAGGTATGGAATGCCTTGCGGAAATGTTTGACCAAGTGCATCAATGCCGATAAAAATTTCGCCAGTGTTTAATGCAATCACTAATGCTGTTGCAAATCCTAAATAATCTAACAATAGTGCTATCATGCGCCCGCTGTGATTACGTTTGTTAATTTGTGTTGCGCCATAAATACTTAATATTGCCGCAAGTGAACAAATCACTGTAATGATAATTTTTTGCCAAGATTCTCTTTCAGTATCACTTATCCATAAAAGATATACGCCAACCACCATCAACAAGGTAAAAATAATTCGCCATATAAAATGAATACGAAGAGTTAAATTGGTTTGTTGAGATGAATGAGAGTACATGGGTTTCTCCATTCGATTCTTATTTATACACAATCTGATGAGAATTTTTTTACAAACGCATTTCAAAATCACAAATTGAATTTGGGAGATTGAATTATTTTTGTAGTTTTACTTGTGTAGCGATACAAATATAGCTGTACTTAGTTTACTAAATTTATGAACGGGGCAGATGAATTAACATCTGCCCCGTTTTACTTACAACATGCTATTGATTAAAGGCTTTGTTGGCTTCGTCACAAATGGTTGCACCGAAATCTTCAACAGAGGTTGCACCTGTCAACACACCTTGAATGGCCGGTCCCATAATCTTATCAAATTCGGGCCATGAACCTGCCCACAATGGACCTTCAGCAGTTGGGTTTGCATCTGGAGCAATACCATTTAAGAAGGCTTGATTGTTATCTGGCGGGGTGAAGGTGAGGAATGCATCCAAAGCCTCTTGGCTCACACGGCTTGGGATGTTGGCACCTAAA
>JAEURG010000178.1 GCA_016789345.1 Anaerolineales bacterium
ACTAGATTCTCGTTATTTTACACCCAACCCCTTACGAATGCGATACATGAGATAGACAAATGGATATGCCAAAAGGATGAGAAAGTCTATGAGGAGGAAGAAGAATTGAAGTTTCATGTTGTAATCTCCAGAGAATAAGTAAAACGTTTCAAGAAGATTTACGCTGTTGGCTTGTTTTATGTTTCTATTTTATAAATTAGAAAATCTTAAGTCAATTTTTTGAATACAACTTATATAAAACTCAAACATCCTCCATAATGGAGGATGTTTTCTACCCATAAGGTATAATTTCAAAACTGTGCCGAAGGAGGGAATCGAACCCTCATTCCCGGAGGGAACGCGATTTTGAGTCGCGCGCGTCTGCCTATTCCGCCACTTCGGCTCACAGCGAACGCAAGTATACCACTCTCAACAACAAGGTCAAGAATGAAACTAGGAATTATCGGATTACCCCAATCAGGAAAAACAACTTTATTCAATGCCATCACCAGAGGAAATGCCCCTACCACCGCTTCGGCTGGGCGTATCGAAGTACATCAAGCCGTAGTGGATGTACCAGACCCACGTGTAGATGCACTTTCCAAAATGTTCAACCCCAAGAAAACAATTTATGCCAAAGTCACTTATGCAGATATTGCTGGCTTAGAAACAGGCTCTGCAAAAAGTGGCATTTCGGGTCAATTGTTGAATCAACTTAATCAAATGGATGGTTTGATTCTAGTCGCGCGTTGTTTTGAAAATGATAACGTCATGCACCCAAACGGAAGCGTTAATCCACTGCGCGATGTAGATACCATGACCAGCGAATTGTTAATCAACGATTTGATTGCCGTTGAAAGAAAACTTGAAAAATTAGGCGATGAAAAGAAAAAAGGAGGCACAGATAAAACACTGAACGCCCGCCAAGTTGAATTGTTTGAAAAAATTCACAAAGCACTTTCAGATTCTAAACCTTTGCGCGATATTGAATTTACTAACGAAGAAGAAAAAGAACTTTCCAGTTTTGGCTTGTTGACTCGAAAACCGCTTCTGACGGTCTTCAACTTGGGTGAAGGACAACAAGCCCTCGATTCATCTTCATTAGACCACCCCTCTGTGGCATTGATGTGCAAATTGGAAATGGAAATTGCGCAACTATCCACAGAAGATGCAGAAGTATTCATGCAAGAATATGGAATCAAAGAATTAAGTTTGAATCGTATGATTAATATCTCTTACGAGTTATTACAAGAACAAACTTTTTTTACAGTTGGTGAAGATGAAGTCCGCGCTTGGGTCACACATCGCGGGGCGACTGCACAAGAAGCCGCTGGAGAAATCCACACCGATTTGTCGCGTGGGTTTGTTCGGGCTGAGGTAGTGGCATACGAAGACTTGACCAGTTTAGGGTCAATGAATGAAGCGAAAGCAAAAGGCAAGTTCAGGCTTGAAGGCAAAGAATATATTGTCAAAGATGGCGATATCATGCACGTTCGGTCGAGTTTATAAAATATGGAGTCAGCCAGCTTGCTCCCGTATTTCGCCAGCAAACTGGCTGATTCCATACTAGAGAATGGTTTGAAAATATTTTTGTTTGTGATAAAACAATAAAAAGGAGACATTAAATTATGGCTTATAAACTTTCAAAATGGGATTTATCTGCATTGTATCCGGGTTACGATAGTGCGGAGTTGCAAAGTGCATTCGATATGATTGAAGAGCAAGTGACTTCGTTTGAAGGCTTGCGTGACAAACTCAAAGCCGATATGCCCGAAGAACAATTTTTGCAAGCCGTCAAATCAAGTGAAGAGACAGCACGTGTTGCAAACAAAATGTATTCATTTGCAGGTTTATCTTTTTCTGCTGACACGCAAGATCAACAAGCGCAATCTTTACAAAACCGTGTTTTACAATTTTTAGCCGAAGTTGAAAACCGCTCTATGTTTTTTAGTTTGTGGTGGAAAGAATTAGATGACGAAAATGCCAAACGTTTGATGGCGAATTCAGGTGATTATAAATATTACTTAGAAGCGATTCGTTTGTATAAGCCACATACACTAAGCGAGCCAGAAGAAAAAATAATGAACATCAAAAACATTACTGGCTCAAATGCTCTCACGAATTTATATGATTCAATTACGAATCGTTATATGTTTAAGATGAAAGTTAATGGTAAAGAAAAAGAAATGACTGCGGCGGAATTATTTTCTTTCCGTTATAGCACTGACCCAAAAGTGCGTGCTGAAAGTTATCAATCGCAATTTAAAGTCTATGCTGAAGATGGTCCGATTCTTGGGCAAATGTATCAAACCCGCGTACGTGATTGGCATAATGAAAATGTGAATCTGCGTAAGTTTAAGAGTCCGATTGCCGCACGTAACTTAAGCAATGATGTCCCGGATGAAGCGGTAGATGCTTTATTAGATGTTGCCAAGAAAAATGTCGGTATCTTCCAAAGATATTTCAGGATGAAAGCCAAATATATCGGAATGAAGAAGATTCGTCGTTACGATATTTATGCGCCAGTCGCCGCTTCAAAGAAAACTTATAGCTGGGATGAAGCGGTGAATATGGTATTAGATGCGTTCAGGGGCTTTGACCCGAAAATTGAGGGTTTAGCAAAACGTGTCTTTGACCAAAATCGTATTGACAGTGAAATTCGTAAAGGCAAACGCGGTGGTGCATTTTGTTGGTCGTACTTACCAGAAGAAACACCGTATGTTTTAGTGAACTATCAAGGCACTGGACGTGAAGTTGCAACATTAGCACATGAATTGGGTCATGCCATGCACTCGATGTTGGCATCACATCACAATACATTTACATTCCATTCTTCATTGCCGTTGGCTGAGACTGCATCTACATTTGCAGAAATGATTTTGATTGATAAATTGCTTGCCGAAGAAAAAGATGAATCTGTGCGCCGCGATATTCTTTTCAAACAAATGGATGATTCGTATGCCACTATCATGCGCCAATCGTATTTTGCTATCTTTGAAAAAGAAGCACATGATTTAGTAATGAAAAACGCTTCGGTTGATGATTTATGCAAAGCCTATTTAGATAGTTTGAAACAACACTTTGGTGATTCCCTTGAATTGAGTGATGAATTCAAATGGGAATGGGTGGGTATTCCGCATATTTATCACACGCCATTTTATGTGTATGCTTATGCGTTTGGTCAATTGTTGGTGTTGGCTTTATATCAGCAATTCAAAGCCGAAGGTGAATCCTTCAAACCAAAATATCTCAAAATTCTTTCGGCTGGTGGCTCCGAAGCGCCAGAGAAAATTTTGAAAGAAGCAGGCATCAACATTCGTGACCCGAAATTCTGGCAAGGCGGTTTTGATGTGCTAGAGAAATTGGTCAGCGAGTTGGAGAAATTACCAGTTGAGTCAAAGAAAGCGAAACCTGCGGCGAAGAAAGTTACTGGGAAGGCTACAGTCAAGAAGGTTTCAAAAAAGAGGAAAAAGAAATAAGCAATAAAAAAGACCCAGCACGTGGGTCTTTTTTATTGCCTAAATAGGTTGTCTTTCCATTCTGAAATTGCTATACTACTTTCATTATAGAATTTAAAGAAAGAATATCCCACCTACCTATTGAGAATGGAGGATTAAATAAATTATGAAGCGACCAACTGTTTTACTCCTTGTGCTTGTTGTTGCTACAGTCATTATGATAGGCATCTGGCTTTTCCGCGAGAGAAGTATACAAACTGGCGAAATAGTGCAACCCGAAACTGGAGAGTATATTTTGTATTTGAGATATCCGGTTGGGGAATCGGGAAACCTCTTTGCGTTGAATGTCAACTCTGGCAAAAGCATCCAACTCACACAGGGAAATCGAACAAACTGGGCATTTTGTTCGATTGGCTGCCAACAAGTCGCATTTGACAATCGCGACGGTTCGAAAGGCACACTTTATGTTATGAGTCTTGAGGATGGAGAGCTAACAAAGATTGTTGAACAAACTGTTCCTTACTTCTACGGTTTTTCATGGTCACCTGATAACGAATGGCTGGCGTGGGGAAGCGCTGGCGAAAATCAAAATGGGATTTTCATTAGCAGAATTAATGAAAGGCAACCTATCTATCTTGCGGATGGGTCTCAACCAAACTGGTCACTAGACGGGAAACAAATCCTTTATACGAAGGACTTTGATATTTATGTTATTGAGATTGAAAGTGGCAGTACAAGTCGTCTGTTTGAGCGTGAGGGATCCGAAACCTACCCGCAGTGGTCACCTGATGGAAATCACATCGCATTCGTTCAAAATATCACTGACCCAGTATGGGGAGGCGTGGCTAGACAGGAATTGTATATTGCCGATGCAAAAGGAAATAATGAACGCTTTATAAGTGACATTGGAAAATTCACCTTAGTGCATTGGTCAAAAGATGGCAACTACTTACTGTTTGATATTGGGGGAATAATGTGCAAGTATTCGATACCCAATGAAGAGCGCGATTGTTCTAAATTTCCTGCTGAAGATGCAATCTGGTCTCCCGACGGCGAACAAATCGCATACGGGAATTATGGAAAACTTTGCATTATATCTAGCACTGCAAACCTCGACTACACCTCCGCTAGGAAATGTTTTGAAACACAGCCAAAAGAACGGGTGCAACCCGTGGGATGGAAACCTTAATACCATGAAGTAGGGTTATGGTGATTGACATAAAAAACTCACCTTGAATTTCAAGGTGAGTTTTTCACTTTTTTATGCCCATCGATTACTGATAACTTTCTACTGAAAACTATCAACTACTCAATATCATAATCGCCGGGGTCTTCTTCCACCATCATCGGCTCTTCTTTTTCGCGCTTGTCTAAGAATTGTAAGGTTTGAGCAACGACCTTCGTAAAATACTTCGTCTCGCCATTGGATTCGTATTTATCGGTCTTCAAGCGACCTTCTACAAAAACCAAACTACCCTTTTTCAGATATTCCTGACAAACTTCACCGAGCCGCCCCCACGCTTCAATGTTGACCCATTCAGTGACTTCTTTTGTCTCGCCGCTTTTGTCCTTCCAGCGATTGCTCACTGCAAGGCTAAAATGGCAGACCTTCTTGCCAGTGGGGGTGAATTTGCTCTCAGGGTCCTTCCCCAAACGCCCAATTAATTGTACGCGGTTTAGAGTTGGCATGATAGCACCCCTTTCGTTTCATAACTTTTAGATGCTTGTGTACGTGTCATAATTAGTCTCCTTTTTTAATCTAAAAGAACAAGGTATGTGATTGAACAGAGTTATACTTAATTAAGACTCTGCGCTTTCCGTATTTGTGGTGGCGGCTGGTGCTTCTGCTTGAACTTTCTTCAGTACGAGCATACCTGTCTTCATTTCGACTACATTGTAGCCAGCAGGCACCGCGTCTAACGCGCCTTCTTTGATTTCCTTCGAGAAGAAAAACATTCTGCCGTTAGAGTGTAAATAATAGGTAGAGCCTTTTGAGTTTGTGTGTGAGTAAGCCATTTTTATCTCCTTTTGATAAATGTAACAAGAGTGTAGAACAAAAATTCTAGCCTGTCAAGCCCCTAAAAAGGATATTGTGTAGACAAATGAGCCTTCTCTCTTCTCTCTCTGACCTAAGAACAAAACGCCTCTCTCTTGACGGGAAAGTTGGTCTTGTTCCAACAATGGGATATCTACATCCCGGCCACCTTTCTCTTGTTTCAAAGGCAAAAGAAGAGAATGACCATGTCATCGTCACCATTTTCGTTAACCCGACACAGTTTGGAGCAAACGAAGACCTCTCCAAATATCCTCGTGATTTAGATAAAGACTTAGAATTGCTTAAACCTTTGGGTGTAGATATTATCTGGAATCCGTCAGCCGAGATAATGTATCCTAGCGGCTACCAAACTTGGGTTGAGGTTGAAGCGTTAACAAATCCGCTGGAAGGGGCTATGAGACCAGGTCACTTCAAAGGGGTGACGACAATCGTATCCAAATTATTCAATGCCACGCAACCGCACAAAGCCTATTTTGGGCAAAAAGACGCGCAACAAGTGGCTGTGATTCGGCGCATGACGTTGGATTTGAACTTCCCAATTGAAATTGTGGTCTGCCCGACCTTGCGCGAAGATGATGGTTTGGCAATGTCGAGCCGAAATAAGTATTTGAATAATGATGAACGAAAAGCGGCAACCGTTTTGTTTCGTTCATTGAGTGAAGCAAAAAAAATATTTGAGTCTGGGGAACGTGACGCGGAAAAGGTAAGAGGAAAGATGAAAGAGGTTTTGGCAAGTGAGCCGTTGGCGAATGTGCAATATGTCTCTTGTGCAGATTTTGATTCTTTAGAAGAATTAAATTTAATTGATAGCAAGGCTTTGCTTTCAATGGCTGTTTTTATTGGTAAAACACGTTTGATTGATAATTTTGTGTTGGGATAAAAAATCCTGTAGGGATGATATTATTCTAGAATAAAGGTTACACCTACATAATCCCGTAGGGATGGCATAGTTTTTCTATGACACCCCTACGGGGTTTTCAAAATGCAATTCTGGTATCTATAATCATTTCACTCCTTCGGAGTTTTATTTATGAATCAAAAAATCAACTTTCGTTATGTTTTCAATATTTTCTCAGCCATTATGTTTAGCATAGCGTTGGCGATTGTATTCTTATCTATTTACCTCATCAACGTATGGACTCAAGCAATACTGCAACCCGCAAGAACAATTCCCACTGGAAATTTTCTCAAAGAAAATAATATCGAATATCAAGATGTGACATTAATTACAAAAGATGGAATCAAACTTTCGGCTTGGTACACACCACCCAAAAACGGAGCAGTGATTTTATTGGCGCATGGCTATAACGATAATCGCATTGAAAGTTTGTATGTGATGTTTGCCGAAAATGACTACGGCGTTCTAGCATGGGACTTCCGCACGCATGGCGAAAGCGAAGGCGAAATTTCTACGCTCGGATATTATGAACAATTAGATGTCGAAGCGGCGTTAGATTTTGCATTAGCACAAGAAGGCGTTGAATATGTCGGCGCATGGGGTGGCTCGATGGGGGCTTCCACTGTTTTATTAACTGCCTCTAAAAGAAATGAAATCAAAGCCGTAGTCGCCGACAGTGCGTATCCTTCATTAGAATCTGTGCTGAGATTAAACATGCCCGTAGAATTTGCACAACCATTTGTTTTATTTTTATGGGAATACAAAACAAACGCACAAGTTGAAGATGTGAATGTAGAAAACGTGATTGCTCAAATTAGTCCGCGCGCGGTGTTTATCATTGACGGTTGGTATGGCGGTGCGATTCTGATGAACTCCCCCTATCGTTTATATGATTCTGCGAATGAACCAAAACAGCTTTGGGTGGAAGATGGCGTTCCACATTTGGGAACATATGCTCATAATCCCCAAAGATATGAAAATAGAGTGATTAAATTTTTTGATGAATGGTTATTAGGCGAATAAAAATCACGTTTTAAGATGTATACTGAAACTTAACAAGGAGCATAAAATGAAAAAAGTTTCTACAACTCTTTTGGCCTTTGGCGTGTATTTGGTTGGGATGGGATTAGGTTTATTAACTATGCCCAATGTTGTGCTTGGCACATTAGGCTTGCCATCTACAGATGAAGTTTGGATTCGGGTGGTCGGCGTGCTTGCTTTGGTGCTGGCTTATTACTACATCTCCGCCGCACGAGCAGATTTGAAAACTTTCGCCCAATGGACAGTTCCTGCACGTATTGGAGTTTTTGTAGCATTTACTGCTTTTGTGCTTTTGAATTTTGCCAGCCCTCTAATGATTATGCTTGGCGCAGTAGATTTACTTGGCGCATTATGGACAGGCTGGGCTTTGAAATCAGAGAAATAAAAAGGAGGCGACTTGCGAGTCGCCTCTACAAAATTAATTATGGTCCCCACTGCATATTGGTTGCAAATTTACCTAATCCAATACTCCCTTTGGAAGCATCGGTATAAATTAATACAGGTGTACCGCCAATATATGCTTCTGGCGCGGATATAGTAGTAATAATCACAAAGCTTCCGTCCGGCGACCATAAATGCTCAGTCATGGTGTCATATATTTCAGGACGAAGCACAGTGCGGTTGGTTACACCATCTGGCGCAGAACGAACAAGTTGTAACAGCGGGCGGTTGACCATATCGCCAGTATTAGGCTGGCTGGCGTAGAAGAAATATAAATTTCCATCAGGTGCAAGCAATGGGGCATCCGCAATTTGAATTGGGTCTGTATCAAAATCTCCAACTAATAATGTTGAAACATTTCCTGTGGTTGCATCTACTTTCCATAAACCTGCGGCGAACATCCCAAATGTGGGGCTAGCAGAATAAATGGAGGAACTATCTGCAGACCATTGCGTTGTATCACAACAAATGATGCCGCGATTCTCGCCTTGTAACCGAACCAGCGTTCCGCTATTGGGATAATAAATTGCGGCAGATGCGCCTTCGTAATATCCAAGTGTAAGTAATAACTTGCTTCCATCAGGCGAGAATTTTTCTGGAAAAAATAATTCTGTCGGGAAAATAAATCCATTGCCTTGGTCATCAAGTTGGTTTGGAATCAGCAAACTATATTGACCAGAAACAATTGAATAAAAATTTAATCCTTTATAACTAAATGCAATTGTTTGACCATCATTCGACCAAACAGGGCTTCTGAGACTATTCACATACGGATTCACTTCATCGAATGCGCCACCGTCCACAATCATGCTACGGTTACTGCCATCAGCATTGACTGTGAAAAGTTGATTGTTGACAACATAAGCAACACTACCATCCACAGGTGAAACGCCATAATCTTCTACATCCACAGGTTCAAAAGTAACTTGTGCAATTGTTTTTGCATCTTTTTCTAAACGATACACTTGCAACAACCCTGCCGCATCGTTGTCAAGATAATATAATGAATGTGGCAAAATGTCAGAGGTATCGGTAGGTACAGCAGTCAATGCTGAAAGCGTAGCGGCGACAATCGTCTCCACGTTGGCAGGCGGTTGTGCAGGTGAGGTGAGTGGGTTGGCACATGCTAACGTCAATAACAATAAAACAAGCAAAGATAAAACGATAGATTTTTTATTCATAAAAACTCCTTAAACAAAAACAAAGACGATTTTCAAAACAGATTAGTTCCTGTTTCATCGTCTTTGTTTGTATAAATTAAAATTTACACTTGCTCAAAATGATTGACTGGCACTACAAACAACGTCGCCCGTTTTGCATCACCTTTAGCTGGCAAAGAATCTCTCACAACTTGAATAGCAGAATCCACTTGATTATCGTCCACGCCCAACAACATCGTCACATTGCCGGAGCGTAGAAATCCGCCGGTAGAAGCAACCCGAGTCACCCGAAAGTTTGAAGCGGTAAAGGCTTGAGTCAAAGTATCGGCATCGTTGTCTTTGATAATCACAATCATCATTTTCATTTTCTCATCTCCAGTATCAGACCTATAAGACTTGTAAGACTTACAGACCAATCAGACCTTTTTATATTTGTTCAAACCGTTCCACAGGTATAGCAAACACAGTTGCACCGCCTACAGTAACAGGCACAGGTGCAGGCATGGGCATAGCAGAACCTTCTAAAGGTAATGTCATGTATTCAATGCGTTGGCGACAAGCCTCATGCAATGCTTTTAAGGCTTCATCTTTTTTATCCACTGGCAAGCCGATTAACAATGTGGCATTGCGCCTGCCCAAAAAACCACCAGCACTTGCCAAATAAGTTAATGATGCGCCTGTTTCTTGCAGAGCTTTGGTGGCAGGCTCAAGGTCTTGGTCTTGAATGACTGCCATTAATAACAAATAGGATGGATTGTTCATAACAAATCTCCTAGAAAATTCTTTCTTTATAAAAGTATAACGTAAAAATCAACTTCTTTTGAATTTATTACGATACTCTTCTATCTCAATCATCGGCGGGCGTTCTCGTTCAGCAATCTCTTCTACACTTAAAGAATACCCTTCGCTGGAAGTATATCGAATCAACTTCATAGATTTGTTCACTTCTTCCACGAAAGTTTTGCCAAAGCGTTTTTCTTGTTTACGAAGCACCGCTTGAATAATCGCAAAAGACATTTTACTCAACGCTTCTAAATGCTGATTGTGATGGATTCTTTCCAACAAATCCACTTGAGCGATTCCATGAATCCCAAACTCTTCATAAATATCAATCAACAAACCCGTCTCCACGCCATAGCCTGAAAAGAAAGGAATTTTTTCTAATGCAGTGCGTCTGCCACCATATTCACCTGAAAGCGGTTGCACCACGCCTGAAAGTTCTGGATAAAAAAGATTCAACAAAGGTCGCGCGGTTAATTCAGTCACACGTCCGCCACCACCTGCTTGTAATTTTTCGCCCACGCGCAAAGGTCGGCGATAAAAACCTTTCACCAATTGCACTTGCGGATTTAATAACAACGGTCCAATAATCCCATACACAAAACGAGGATGAATATTAACAATATCCGTATCAATCCACACCACGATGTCACCCTTTGTCACGAGTAAACTTTTCCACAACGCCTCCCCTTTTCCACGTCTAGGTTTGAGGCGTTCTAAAATTTGTTGATGAATATAAACAGGCACGCCTTCTTTTTTGGCAATCTCACGTGTGCGGTCTTTCGAGTTTGAGTCAATCAAAACAATTTCATCAAGCAATGGAAATTTTTGCATCAATTCTTTTTTCATCATCTTAATGACCTTGCCAACTGTTTCTTCTTCATTCAAAGCGGGCAATGCCAAACTAATCGTTAAATTTTGTTGTTTCTTTAATTCCACCAAATCCTTCAAATTTTTAAATTCATCAGCCTCAAATGTATTTTCACCAAACCATTTATCCACCAAAATCGTAATCGCTTCCACACCTGCACTTTCATCATATTCCGTTTGAATGCCAGATGCTTTCTTAACAGCAATCACAGTACTAGATGCTTCACGCAAAATTCTATCTGCTACATAACCCAACGAAGCCGAACTGGATAACGCTTGCGCGGTTGTACCCAACACGATGATGTCATTATGTTTTGATTTTTTGATAATAGACTCAGCCGCTTCATCTGTGACTTCAAACTGTTTCTGCACCTCAGGCATTTGTCTTAACACCCGCTCCAACCCAATAAATGGTGCATCGGTGCCAGCCATCGGGTCATCCGTTTTGCGAATGTGCAAAGCAGTGACTCCTTTTGGGCTTAACCCTAAACCAACTTTCAATGCCAATTCCGCATGTGGACCACCTCTAGCAGGCACAAGAATTTGTTTTGGTTTGTTTGGAATTTTGCCACGCACCAGCGCCACATCACATGGCGGATTCGATAAAACCTCATGTGGCGTAACCCCTAAAGCGTTGATGTGAGTATCCCATTCTAAAAATAACAAATCAGGTCCTTCGTTTTGCAACATCACCGAAAGTTCATGCCATGGATGATGAGACACAATCACTTGTGTTTTGCTAATGATTTGTTTGTCTCTGCCATATTCACGCAATTTCTTTCGTAAAGCACGCGCTGAAATTGCGCCTACACTTAATGATTGACCTTCAGGTACGACGACAATCCCAACTAAGACAATATCAGCATCAAAATGACGGGCGGCTTCAACCATGCTTTCGCCGGGTCCGTCATGGATTAATGGAATAAAAATGGTGTGGATAGGTGAAAATTCTGAATGTTTCTGCATTGCATATCCTTTTCTTGTGGAGTCAGGGAGCTTGCTGGCGTATCACGGGAGCAAGCTGGCTGATTCCATAATGCTTACAAAATCGGCACAATATGTTGACGATAAATCGCTTCCCAACGAAAATTCAAACGCGCCCGCATAGATAATTTTGCAGTGGCTGATGTTTTGAAATAATTTGCAATTAAATTTGCAACATCATTTGCGTTTTCATCCGGTGAAAAATAAGTGACGTCTTCCAAACCTAATTCACGCAACGGCGGAATATCGGCGCAGAAAGCGGGCAAGTGACTAAACGCCGCTTCGATTAATGGAATGCCAAAGCCTTCTTCTCGGCTGGGGAATAATAACGCATCAGCAATGCGGAAAAAATCGGCAATCATTTCATCGGGTAAAAACCCTTCAACAAGTTCGGCAAGGAAGTGTGCAGAATTTTCTAATCCCAATTCTTTTCGCAAAGTTTTCAGTTTTTCAAAATATTTAATATTGTCTTGATTATGGGGACCTAACGGACCTGTCACGACCAATGCGGCTTGCGGATATTCCTTCTTTAATTCAAATAATGTTCGCAATGCCAATTCAATATTTTTGCGGGGTGTGACTCGCACTGGTAATAATAAAATCGGTGCGGAATCTAATAGATTCTTTTGTTGAATCAAATTTTGTGTTTGCGATTCGAGTTTGTAAAAACGCGAAGCGTCTACGCCGTTTGGAATGACGTGAATTGATTCTGAATTTAATTTCATTAACTCTGCTAGTTCTTTGCGCCTCAATTCTGAAACAACAACATGTGTTGTGTTTTTCCAATCGGCGCGTAACAAATCCCATGGATAGCCATTGTGAAGTTCAGGTAAATAACGCGGCGTCGTCCATGCTAAATCGTGATGCCAGAGAATTAATCTCGGCAATTTTTTCTCAATATGTAATTTATACAATGCGGTTGTTAACGCGAGATTTTTATTTAGTGAACAAACGTTATGAGCAATTAAAACATTTGTATCTTTTAATGCTTTTTCTAATTCATTGACTAATTCATCGCGCAGTGATTCAAAATCTTTTGTCGCTTCGCCTTTATCCAATTGCGCTTTGACTAGATTTACTCTTTCATGGCGCGAATCAGCAAGAGGTATTTTTGTTATCGTAATCTTTTCATCTAATGCTTCACCACGCGCGGCGATTAAATTAACCTTATGCCCATCGGCAGACATTAAGCGGGCGTGATGCGCAATCACACTTTCTACGCCGCCGACAATGGGCGGAACGGAATAATGCAAAATCGAAATTTTCATCCAAATCCTTGTTTTGTAGGGGAGAGGCATACCACTTTGTGGCACTTTGCCTCGCCCTACGGGTGATAATTTTTAAACTTGATATCCCAAACAATGCTCTATTAATGATTGCAAACGAATTTGAAGCACAGTATAAGAAAAATATCGCTTGGCGAGTTGATAATTCATCTCAGCCCATTCTTGCGCTTGGTCGGGGTTTTTCAATGCATATCTTACTGCTGTAAGCGTACTTGTGCTAATGAAACCATCAAACCAAACCGTGTGAAACCCTTTAGGTTTAATATCTACTTCGTAAATTGAATAATTATTAACCAAAATTAAACGATGATAATATACTGCTTCTAAAAAGGCGTTACCGAAACCTTCAACGCTTGAAGGATATGTCACTAAATCTGCGTGTGGATAGACATCACCCAATGTGTAAATCTTTTTGCCATCTTTCGTAGTGCCACGTTGTTCTTGCACTTGGTCGGCTTCAAAACGCACAGTCACATTTAATAGATGAGCATATTCGCGTACACGTTGTTCATAATCATTACCTTCGTCACCAGCGGCGTGCGAGATAATTAATTTGGCAGGGAGTTCGAGTCGCTTCACAAGTTCTACGGCATGTTCAATGCCTTTGCGTTGGATGACGCGCGTCGGTTGCAGAAAAAAGTATTCGCCAGAATCAATGCCGAAGTCGGAGCGAACAGTTTGCGTGTAAGAATCTGAAGCGGGCGGGGGTGAGTCAAAATCCATCACGTTGGGAATCACGCGCGCAGAGAGGCCATGTCGTGAAGCAATTTCCTGCGCTTGAATCGAATTAATGACCACATGCCGAATGGATGGCAGATTTGGTGGGAATGCGGTTGCGAGATAATCGGTTACACAATTGACTTGAAAACGTTGGCGTTCCCAATAAAAGTCATGATGATGCGCGATAGTTGGAAAACCTGTTTCAGCAATAAATTCTGTAATGGCTAAACCCAACGGTAAATTTAACGGAATGGTGACGGCATTTTCAACGATGAGAATTTCTAAATCAAACTTATGTGCAAATTTATATAACTCTTCTTTAAGATGTTCTTTGATTTCGGTCACGCGACGCGTCATTTGTGGCGGACGAATGTAGATTGAAAAAAAATCTTTGTGCAATGCGGCGATTTCTGGATGCGCTTGCCGCGCTTCTTGCGTCACCGTCCAACTGCCTGAATATGCCATTTGATTTAATTTATCAATTTCGGGGTGACGATAAAACGCTTCTTCCACGACATGCGAGATGTTTGGGTCGCGGTCACATTCGCCTGCAAAATAAAAACATTTGTGACCCATGCGCTCTAGCACGGTTGCCCATTTTTCTGTTTCGAGTGATACGCCATCTGTACCTGCGAATCTAGTTGAGATAAAACCAATGTTGTGAGAGGAATTTGTCATATTATATTTATACTCCGTTGGTCGAGTAGCCAGAAGGGCGTATCGAGACCAACAAGTTAATTGAAATTTTTTTATTAATGTGTGGTCTCGGTACGGACTACGTCCTACTCGACCACCGTGTTTGGTGTAAACCACAACACTTGATAGGGTTCAAGATTGACTTTTGAAATTTGAAATTTTTGATTTGTAAATAAATCAATGCCTGATTCAAAATGTGTATCAAACGAAATTTTTTGCGAACTGACGTTATGTAAGCATACCACGCGAATTTTCTCATCTGGTGAAATGCGCTCAATTGCAAAGATAGATTTATGAAACTCTAATATTTTTTGCGAGCCATGCGGGTGAAATGCAGGTGAACTTTTTCTTGCTTTCAATAATTCAGAATATTTTTTGAACACTTTGGAACGCAAAGAATTTTCATCGTTTAATTCTTTTTGTAATTCATCAAACGAACATTTTTGACGATTTATCGTGCGATTATGTTTGGTTTGTTCTACACCTTCACGCCAATTTCGTGAACCGAATAAACTGTGAAAGTAAATACCCGGCACACCAATGATGGAAAGCATTATCGCTTGGGCTGAGATGAAACGAGAGACTTGTAAATCAAGCGTTTCACCCGCCGAGGACGACGGGGGGAGTGTTGTCGCTCTTGTCGCCGTCCCCGGCGACAAGGCATTCAGATTCGATAACGCATCAAAATAATTGATGTTCATTTCATATGGGCTTTTTGAACCATCTGAATTGTGTTTGTATGAAATCAATCCGCCATGTTCAATAGTTTTTTCTACAAGCGAATCAATTTCGGCGGAAGATAAAATTCCACGAGCAGGATTCAAGCCGACGCCATCATGCGAAGCGAGAAAGTTAAAGAAAGTTGTTTTATCAGAAGGTAATGTCAAAGTCTTTGCCCAAGCGGATAACTTTGTCGCATCACTTGTATGAAATGTATGCAACGTTAAAGGCGGCAAAGCAAAGTTATAAACAAGTTGTGCCTCGTTATATCCATTTCCAAAATATGAAATGTTATCTACATGCGGCACGTTGGTTTCAGTAATCAAATGCACATGCGGTGCAATTTGATTTAATGCTTTACGCAAAAATTGAATAATGGCGTGCGTTTGTGGCAAATGAATACAACTTGTGCCAATTTCTTTCCACATATATGCAATCGCATCGAGTCGAATAAACGTCGCGCCATGTTGAATATACAATGACAAAATATCTAAAATTTCAAACAACACTTGCGGATTTTTATAATTCAAATCAATTTGGTCTGCGCTGAAAGTCGTCCAAACTTTTTTCTCACCAGAAGGCGTGACGAAACTTGTTAGCAATGGCAACGCACGCGGACGCACCACTTGAGATAAATCTGGATTCCCTTCAACTGTCACAAAATAATTTTGATAATGCGAATCATCTTGTAAGAATTTTTGAAACCAATCACTTTGTGATGAGATGTGATTAATCACCGCATCAAACATTAACTTGAACTTGAGTTGAAACGCGGAGACATCTTTCCAATCCCCCAATTTTTTATCAATCTGACGATAATCCACAACCGAAAAACCATCATCCGAAGTCCATGGATAAAACGGTAGAATGTGAATTGCATTGACGATATTATCTAAATGGATTTCGCAAAATGTTTTGAGAGTTTGTAATGGCTTTTCATTTCCCCTTTGCACTTGGTCGCCATAGGTAATGAGCATTGAGTCGTGTTCAGTCAATGCGCCATCACGTGCTTGGATTTTAGTTTGATACGAAGCAATCAGAGATTCAAACCTGCCTAGCCATTGCGAAGCAGTTTCTTCTCCGTAAACGTAGGCGAGGCAGGTTTGTAGATTCATCATGGCGATGCGTTTCGTCTCCTCTGCCAGAGATAACGCGCGGCAAGCGCAAGGAATATAAAGAAGGTCAGCGGGATATATGCCATGAGAAATGATTCAAACATTGGCACAGATGGGTTGCTTAAGGCTCGCATGACGACCAGCAGATTGTAAAAAACAAAATATGTAAAGAAAATAAACCCATCAAAGCGTGAAATGTAATTATCTACAATAAAAACAGGTATGGTTATCATTGCGGCAAAGATGGCAACAGGCAAGTCAAAGGTTAAGATAAACCTAGCAACTGGAATACTTTCAGGCGTGGTCGCGGCGGCAAGACCTAACACGCCTAAGATGTTGAAGATGTTACTGCCAATTACATTGCCAGCGGAAATATCGCCTTCGCCTTTGATTGCGGCAACAATTGAAGTTGCCACTTCCGGCATAGATGTTCCTGCGGCAACAATCGTTAAGCCAATCACCAATTCACTAACACCAAATGTTCGTGCAATGATAATTGCCGCTTCCACTAACCAGTTTGACCCATAATACAACATAGCAAGCCCAGCCACTACAAAAAATAAATTCTTTGTAATCGTTTTCCAGCCTTTAGCCTCTGTGGAAGAATACTCTTCGGCATATTCATCTTGCACAGCTTGTCCTTCTTTTTTGCTCGCCCACAAAGTAAAAACGATATAGGCAATTAACAAACTAAAAAGAATAATGCCTTCCAACCTGCTCAGCCAACCATCGAATGCAAGTACCAAAGCAAAGATAGAAACGCCAACCATAATTGGTGCATCCAAGCGGATAAGTTGCTCCGCAATTTTGATGGGGCGAATCAGTGCGGCTAAACCAAGAATTAGGAAAACGTTGAATACGTTTGAACCAATCACATTACCAATGGAAATATCGGCTTGCCCAGCCAAAGCAGATTGTACTGAAACAGCCATTTCAGGTGAACTTGTCCCAAAGGCAACAATTGTCAAGCCGATGACCAAAGGCGAAACGCCAAAAACTGCCGCCAAACGTGAAGCCCCACGTACTAAAACCTCAGCCCCTGCAATTAATGTAATTAAACCAACGATGAAGAGTAAGTAGGTCATAGAGTGTTTTTCTCGCTTTAAGATGTATTAAATTTTTATACCATTATTTTTTAAGTTAAGGTTAATTCTGTATAAATTATTACAATTGATAATCAATGTTTTTACATTTCAACAATACAAGTCGCTTCGTCTTTCACAATTACGCTTTCGCCATTAGAAAATGTGACTGTTGTTTGTTCAGCGCTTCGTACAATCGTCAAGCCTTTATATTTAATCGTCACAGCAAATGGAAAAAGATTTTTTCCTTCTAATTTAACTTTTTCTGCAGAATAAATCGTCACACCTAAGGCTTGCATAAACAAACCAACAGGTGCAAGACCAGTCAGTGCGTTTCTTTCGCCAAGTCCACTTCCTTTTTCAGCATGATAACGTTGATAAAAAGTTCGGTTTTGTTTTAAGTTTTGTATGACAGCATTCATCAAATGTGCGGTTAATCGAGTCGCTTCGGCGCGAAAACCATACGCCAGTAAACCTTCAGCAATCAAGGTATTCCACGGCAAACTCACACTCAATGAAACCGATTCAGTTTCTTTATTCAATGTATAAGGAAGCGAAGGCAAACCAAACGGTCTATCGAATCGTTCGGCGGTCATTACATTTCTTCCAACCAAAGCATAAGCACGTTGTTTTTCTAATGCACCAGCCCACAATGGCAAACCTAACGTAATATCTTCACCAGTCGTATCCACAACCTTGACATTGATTTTGTCATTGAATTCCAACCCGCTTACACTCACTCGACCAATTTTATTAAATATTTTTTGACTCGTTGCAACCAATCCGCCTGTGCGCCATTGAAATTGATGACCAGAAATTGTTTCGGATTCACCTTTGGAATTTTTTGCAAAAAACTCGCTGATGATAACTTCGGGTCGCTTCGCGGCTGGACTTTTGGTTTGAATCTCCACCAACAAGCGGACTCCTGTCTCCGACTCAAACTTGGGTTTCATATTGCCATCGCCTTTTTTCTTGGCGATGATTTTTCCAGCCGTCATTTCGCCTGTTTCTCTATCACGATATGAATAAAAACTGGTGCGAGCATTCCAACTGGCTTCGAGTGATTCCTTTATTTTTTCAGCCTGTGCTTGGATTAATGATGTTTCTTCATCTGGTTTACCAAGTTTGTTAGCAATTTTTGCCAATGTTTGTGCTTCTTTGTATAGCATTGCTTCTAATGCAGGGCTATGCACATACGAAACATCCAACCCTTGTGACCAAGGATTCCACACATCGAATAATGGATTATCTTCAAAACCAGTTTGTAAGACATGGTCCCATTCTGGAATGCCATCGCGATTTCTGTCATGGATTCCAGCGAACCAAGCCCAAAAGAATTTAATTAATTTCGGAAATACTTCTGCTAAAAAGTTTTCATCATTTGTTGCTTGATAATATTTCCATGCCATGCTTGCCAAAATTGGCATTGATATAAATTTCCCACGTTGACCTGCTAACCCAGGCTTGCCATCTATTTCACCATCTTCATCTTGTGTAGATAAAAAGTTAAGTAACAAATTTTTTGCTACGTTTGGCGAACCATGCAAAACGCTGGAAAGATAATAAGCATCCAATGCAAATTGACCATTCCATGCGGGTGGATAATCTGTGCCATCGCCTGCATGTGAAAAGCCTTGGTCTATGTGACGAGATTGCACAAACGATGAATTTGGTAAATGATTACCATTATTTACAAACAAAGCATGTGCTACTTTTTGGCTAAATGCTAAAGCGGCATCCCAATCATTATCACCAGTGCGAATATCTAAAATTTGACTGGTATCTGTCATTTCGATTCTGGCAAGTTCTGCCGCCCAAGAACGCGCGGCGGTTTTGCGGGCTAAGTCAAATGCTTCGGGAATCGTATCGCGGGCGGCTTCAGCGAAAGATAAAGTTCGGGTGGCACCCGGACCAAGTTCCAAGTCAAGAAGAAGCGAGGCATGGGGACCAGCGCCATGTTTGGGTCCACCAGTCATAAAAATCACAGGGGCAATTCCGCTGGTTTGACCTGCGAGTATGTTTACTAATTGTTGTTGGGTGGGGATGATGGATTGACCGTTGAGATGTGCGAGTGTGGCACATACTTCTAATTTGATTTGACGAACGGCATTGCTTTTGTTGGTGAGTGTGACGCGCCCAGCAACAGCATGAGATTCTGGCACCCAAAAATCAGTTCTCACTTGCAAGTTTTCAAAGGGAACAAAATCAAGTGATAGGAAGTTTGGATAGAAACGTTTTAGTGTCGGCTTGACCGAAAAGGTGTTAGGGTCTGTAATTGTGCTGTTGCCTTCGGTGAAGCGTAAAAAAATGCGCATGGAACGCGCACGTAAACCGAACGTAGTATATAAGCCAACGGCAGACCGCTCTGGGTCGTTTGAGCCAATTTCCACCTCCCAAATATGGTCGTTGACGTAATCCGTTTTACTAAGGCGTGCGTCGGCGGCGAGTGTGAGGAAAAGTGGGTCGCCGGCGCTAAGAGACCAGTCGCGCATGGCGCATATTGTACGGGCAGAATGGCGGATGGTCAAACGGGTATAATTTAGTCTTATTGGTCGGATAGTCTTATAGGTCTAAATGGTCAGACCAGTTCGACCTGTAAGACTTGTTAGACCAGTAAGACCTATAAAAGGAGACTAAACCATGGCAGGACTTTACTTTGAAGAATTTACCGTAGGACAAGTTGTAAAAACATTATCACGCACAGTGAGCGAAGATGCGATTTTTACGTTTGCAGGGCTAACTGGCGATTACAACCAAATTCACACCGACGCTGAATTTGCAAAGACTACGCAATTTGGTCAACGTGTGGCACATGGTTTGTTAGGTTTATCTATTGCCACAGGGTTAATCATGCGTACAGGTTATCTTGAAGGCACAGTGTTAGCCTTTCGTGAAATTCAAGATTGGAAATTTGTGAAGCCAATTTTTATTGGTGATACCATTCATGCTTTATTAACAGTATCTGAAATGAAGCCACTTCTGCGCATTGGTGCGGGCGCATTAATTGCAAGTGTAGAAGTTCGCAACCAAACGGATGAAGCCTTACAAAAAGGTACATTAAATTTATTGGTGTTGAGTAAGCCAAAGTAGGGGCGACGCATGCGTCGCCCAATGATAGGAATAAGATGAACAACGAAGATAATGACAGATTACGCCGGCTGTTAGAGTCTGAAGAAGAGACTCGCAAAGATATAGAACCGCCTCCTTCTTCGGGGACAACTGCTACTAAAAAGACGGGTGGTACTACGCCTCGGCTGAATCTGCCAGAGATAGATAAAGATGGAATGCCACTCCCCAAACGTGTTGATGAAATTGATACGGATGGTACACGAGTCTCACCTGCCGCTTATCGTCAGAATCCGCCTCAAAGTGGACAGCAAAATCAAAGACCCGTTTATCGCTTGCCAGAAAATCAACAACCATATCAACAGCAACAGCCTCAACAACCAAGATATAACTATCCGCCTCAACCACAAAATGTTTACAGAAGTTCAAATCAATCGTGGCTTTCTACACTCTCTTCGTTTTTTCGCAATAACAAAAAGACATTTCGCTATGGATGTATTACTTCTGTTTTCGCAATAGCATTGATTGGTTTATGTATCGCGTCTTTCTTCGTTTATCAATACGCCGCGATTGCCAGTACATTGCCACCAGTAGATGACTTGAAGAATCGCGCCTCGCAATTTGAAACAACTCGCATCTTAGATAGAAACGGTCAACCCTTATATGATTTGTTAGACCCAACGGCTGGTCGGCGAACCTATATTCCATTAGAAGAAATATCTCCTTATGTTATTGCCGCCACCATTGCTACCGAAGATAAGGAATTTTATAACAACCCCGGCTTTGACCCACTTGCCATCGTCCGCGCTTTGTGGCAAAACTATATTACAGATGGTCAAGGCGGTGGTGCATCTACAATTACACAACAATTAGCGCGTGCTTTGTTGTTATC
>JAEURG010000195.1 GCA_016789345.1 Anaerolineales bacterium
ATTTGAACTCTCGACCTCACGGACCCGAACCGTGCACTCTACCGGGCTGAGCCACGCCCCGAAACAAAGCGTGCGGATTATACCAAATATTTACGGATTCAAAATCACCTCAACCGTATAAACATAAATATATTTTCCATACTCAGGGTCACTGACAGACCATAAAGGATTCTCTTGTCGAAACGTCAGGCGCACAGGCGTAGGTTCAGAAACCTTATAAGGCAAAGTTGTTGCAAAAGGCTGCGTATCAATTCCACTCATATTAATGATGCGCGATGAAATCGGTCTGCCATCTTGAGCAATCAACTCAATCACAAACGGCTGTTCATTGAAGGGCCAAATCCGCCCGCTTAAACTTACTTCACCTGCATAAAAATTTGCTTTCTCTTTCAAACCATCCACCGAAACGCGTTCATAAATCATATTGCCTGGTGGGTTGATGGTTGTCGTTCCCACAGAAAAAAGTAAAACTGGCATCGTATTGACAATTTGAATCCTGCCAAAATCATCTTTACTGCTGATGCGAATGTAACCCGTTTCACTCACAGCACGAATTTCAAACGAAATTTCAAAACGTTGAAACACGCCTTTCGGATTACGGTCTAACTTTTTTAAGATGCGTTGCAAAACACGCCCATCTTCGCCGAGCAAATCCACTTGCACACGGTCACTTTCACCAGATGCAACATACGCTTGAACATTGAAAGGCGATACCAGACTCGATAACGGACCAGGCGATACAAATTGGATTTGTGCAAACTGCGTAAACCCCGCCGCAAACGTAGGGGTTGGGCTGGGTGCTGTTTCCTCAACAATCGCTGTCGGGGATACGGTTTCCGTCGGAGTGACAGATGGAGTCATAGCCGCGGCTGTTGCAAACATGGCTTGACTCGTCAACGCAACGGCTGTCGGAAGATAATCTGCTGGGTAAGGTGTGGGCTGAGAGTCGGTTGATTGTGAGCAACCAACTAGAAGTCCAAGAATAGAAGCGAATAATATAATTTTCTTTTTCATAAAGCCCCTCATCCCCAACCCTTCTCCCGTTGGAGAAGGGCGTAATCCCCTCTCCCTTTTTGGGAGAGGGTTAGGGTGAGGGAATTACAAATCATAAATATCAGAATATTTTTTAGTGAGGTAACGAACATACGCGGCGGAATCAATTTTTGAACCCGTCACTTTTTGCACAATATCTTGCGGGTCATACTTGTGACCATATTGATGAATGTTGGCGCGCAACCATTCGCGCAATTTTTCAAACTTGCCCTTGCGGGTTAGGTCATCAAGATTTTTGATATCTTTTCTGATTTTTTCCCACAACTGCGCCGAGACGATATTGCCAAGCGCATAGGTTGAGAAATAACCAATTGAACCATACGACCAATGAATATCTTGCAAAACACCTTGTGCATCATTGGGTGGCGTAATGCCGAGATATTCTTTCATTTTTGTATTCCAAATTTCTGTCAAATCTTTAATGCGAATGCTTCCATCTACCATGCCGATTTCAATTTCAAGACGCAACATAATATGTAAATTATATGTGGCTTCATCAGCATTGACGCGAATCAGCGAGGGTTCAACTTTGTTGATGGCTTTATAAAATTGTTTAAGTTTCACATCTTCAAGTTGTGATGAAAAAGTTTTTTTCAAGTCAGGGTAAAAATGTTCCCAGAACGGAAGTGAACGCCCGACCAGATTCTCCCACATGCGCGATTGCGACTCATGAATTGCAAGTGACGTTCCGCTTTCAAGTGAAGTTCTTTCATAAGCAGGGTTCACACCCAATTCATACAAAGCATGTCCTGCTTCGTGCATGGCGCTGAACAATGTCGCCATCGGATTTTTTTCTTCATAGCGATTGGTAATGCGCACATCATTTACGCTAAACGTCGTTTCAAATGGATGTGGGGCTTTGTCTTGTCGTCCGCGATTAAAGTCATAACCAAATTTTGAAATAATCTTTTCGCTGAACTTCCACAATTTTTCTTCATTATATTTTTTATGCAGAAATTTATCTTTCACTTGTTTGGCTTCGCTGATGGCTTTAATCAATTCCACTTGTTTGGGTCTTAAATTGCCAAAAATTTCTTGCACTTCGGCGGTCTTCATGCCGGGTTCGTAATCATCCAACAAAACATCATACGGATGGTCAGCGGGTGGAAAGAATGAAACATATTTTTTCACCAACTCGACATTTTTTTCTAAAAACGGGAGAAAGATAGAAAAATCGGATTTACTTTTTGCTTCTACCCACGCTTCAAATGCTTTTGATGCGGCAACTGCTTGTTCAGCAATAAAAGATGATGGCACGCGTTTGGCTTTGTCATAATTTCGTGCCGCCACGCGAATCATCGCGCCTTCATCAGTTTCATTATCCTTATATTCTTTTTTCAAATCTTCAAGCAATGTTCCCACTTCATCCGATGTAAATTTTTCTTGTGCAATTTTGCCAAGCGTTGCCAATTGTTGCCCACGCGCCTCCGCGCCCATTGGCGGCATGTTCACTTGTTGATCCCAGCCTAGCACGCTGGCGGCGCGTCCAAGGTCAGAGACTTCGCCGACAATTTCTTTCAACCGATTCAATTTATCAGACATGAAAATTTCTCCTTTGATTTCTTTCCGCTTCGCTCTTGCGGGATAGTTGATTCTGTTTCTTGTTACATTTTCTTAGCCCATTATATTCTAAAAGAATACTGCAACGTTAACGTTGCAGTATTCTTTGATTTACGGGCATTTATGCTTTTCACCCAACCCATTGACCGTGACGTACACAACTTCGCCTTCTTGCACATCTACAGTTTGGATGAGTGGAACATCAGGCAAGGTAGCGTCATAAATATAATACACACCTGAATCTACTTGCACTTCGTTGAGATATTTTGCATTGGTAAATAAATTGTATAAATATAAATCGCCAGGTTCAATGTGAAGTTCATGCTCCGTACAGTTTTTGATGTAGGCAGGTTGCGGATAATCGGTAAATGTGAAATTGGGGATTGTTTTCAAGTCACCTGTGAGTTCAGAAAAATTGGTCATTATCGAAACCCAGCCTGTTGATTCTGAATTTGGGATTTTGATTTGCACCCAACGTGAAAGTACATCTTGACCAATCACTTCGGCACTTTCGCCTTTTTTCAAAACGCCGATGCGGCTATATGCCATGTCGGGTCCGCGGCGGATGTATAAGTTGCCACGAGCGGCAGTGATGGTCACCAAAGGTTGAGGGGTAGATAAAGTTTGGGTAACAGGAACAACTGTCGGCGTGGGAAGAGGCGTTGAAGTGCTGACCGCTGACGGCTGACGGCTAGGAGTTGCGGTCAGCGGTCTTTCGTCTGTGGACACTTGTTGAGGTGAACATCCAATTAAAAATATGAATATCAAAATGACAAAAATAACTTTTCTATTCATAACGAAGTGCTTCGACAGGTTCGAGGTTGGCGGCACGGCTGGCGGGGTAAATCCCGAAGAACAAACCGATGATTGCGGAAAAACTTGTCGAGAGGATGATTGCATCGGTGCCGACAATGGGAATAAAGTTTGTGCCAGAAGCAACCGCCACTTGACCAACAATATAAGCAATTAGCCAACCAAACATGATTCCAATAATGCCGCCAATTAAACTCAGCAAAGATGATTCGGTTAAGAATTGAAGCAAGATATCTTTCTTACGTGCGCCAAGTGCTTTTCTTAAACCAATCTCACGCGTTCTTTCAGTGACCGATACCAGCATGATGTTCATAATGCCAATACCGCCGACGAGTAATGAAATACCGGCAATGCCGCCAAGGAAAATGGTTAATACGCCTGTAATGGATTCAAAGATGGTTAGAAAATCGGCTTGAGTGAAAATTGTAAAATCATCAAAACCAACTGGGGTGCGGTGGCGTTGACGAATAATGCTTGAAATTTCTTCTACTGCTTGCGGTACGGCTTCTGCTGAAACGGCTTGCACATAAATTACATCTACTTGGTCGCGTGCGCCACGCCGAATTAAACGTGATTGTGCTGTAGTAAATGGAATGTAAGAACTATTATCTTCACTGCCAAATGCGCCACCGCCACGGGCAGTTAAAACGCCAATGATACGAAACGGCTGACCTTCAATGCGAATCGTTTCACCAACGACACCATCAGCACGCCCAAATAACGAAATCGCGGCTTCGGGTCCTAGCACCACTACAGACATTCTGCCTAAGATATGCTCTGAATTGATAAACTCGCCTTCAGCCATTTGTAAATTGCGCACAGAAAAATATTCAGGTGTTGCGCCAGTGAGCGTGGCTGTTGTGTTTTCACCAGAAAATGTTAATAAAGCATTTCCTTCTAAGGTCGGTGCCACTTGTTCAACAGACGGTGCGGCAAATGGGTCTGCAATTGCGTTTGCATCAGATAATGTAAGCGGCTTGATATTATTTCCGCTTCTGCCTGTCCCTGGTCCACCGGGACCTTGTTGACTTTCAGGTGAGCCACTGAATACAAATAATAAATTTGTACCAATGCTTGAAATTGAACCAGTGATAGACGCTTGTGCACCATTACCAACTGCCAACATCGCAATGACTGCAGCAACGCCAATCACAATACCTAAAACAGTTAAACCTGAACGCATTTTATTGCCGTTCAAACTTTCTAAGGCTTCTTATAAGGCTTGTGCAAAAGTCATGATTTTTTCTTCCCATTTTCATCATAATCAGGGTCTAGCTCACCATCGCGTAAACGAATCACACGTTGCGTTTGTTCGGCGATGTTGGGGTCATGTGTCACGATTATTAAAGTTGTGCCACGCTCTTTGTTGAGATTTAACAACAAAGACATAATTTCTTTACCAACTTTAGAATCTAAATTTCCTGTCGGCTCATCTGCCATGATGATAGCAGGGTCGTTGACCAGTGACCTAGCAATGGCTACGCGTTGTTGTTGACCACCCGATAATTCATACGGACGATGCGTCATTCTATCTTTTAATCCGACGGCTTCTAAGGCGGCTTGGGCTTTGGCGCGTCTTCCTTCGCTCATGCCTGCATACCGCAGTGGAAGTTCAACATTGCCCAAAGCAGTGAGCCGTGAAAGCAAATTAAAACTTTGAAAAACAAATCCGATTTTGCGATTACGAACGCTAGCAAGTTGGTCATCATTCATATCTGCAACAGATTCGCCATCCAAAATATATTCACCCGAAGTGGGTCTATCTAAACAGCCGAGTGTGTTCATCATGGTAGATTTGCCTGAACCTGATGGTCCCATAATAGAAACGACTTCGCCGCGTTTGATATTAAATGAAACGCCGCGTAGTGCATTGACTTCAAACTCGCCCATCATATAAGTTTTAACTAAATCTTTGGCTTGCACCACCCAATCGGTCATATTAACCTCCGCCGAATGGACCGCCAAATTGTGCGGGTGGATTCAAGATAATCAAATCGCCTTCGTTAATATCTCCGCTGGCAAGCACAGAAAAGTTATCAGATGAAGCACCCAGTGTGACGGTAATCGGAAGCGGTTGGTTATCGCGCAAAACGTACACCACTCGTTTTCCATCTATCAAACGCACGGCGCGGTTTGGAATTAATAAAACATCTTCTACTTCTTCTACCACAACATTGACGGCAGTCGTCATACCAGGTTTGACGAGTTCATCTGCATCAGTCAGTTCAACAGTAACGGTAAAACTCACCACGCCTTGCACGGTTTCGCCAGCCTGCCCTACTTGCACTACTTTGCCGTTGTATTCTTTGTTGAGAATTGCATCAAACACCAAAACCGCTTCTTGACCAACTTTCACGCTGTTGATGTCCACTTCTGAAACTTGCACATCTACTAATAAACTGGAAATGTCGTCAATACGGAAGCCACTTGTGCCTGCTGTTACTTGGTCGCCTACCACCAAACTGGCTTGTGTAATTGTGCCGTTGAATGGCGCGATTAAATACATTTGATTAAGCGTGGCTTTTGCCGCTTCGACTCGTGCTTTGGCGGCGGCTACTTCTTCGGACTCTTCGCCTTTGAGCAAGCGTTCATATTCGCGGCGAGCATCATTTAATCTTGATTCTGCTAAGGCTAAATCTTTATCGGCTTGGTCTATGGTTGCTTGACCCGCATAACCGCGATATTCTTTTAATCTTAGATTGCCAAACTGGTCATAGACATATTCTTTAATATCAATTTTGCCGTTTAATTGCATGCGCCAGTTGTAGGCTTTTTCGTAGGCTTTTTCGGCTTTATCTACTGCTTGTTGGGCTTCGAGCAAGGCTGTATCAGAATTAAGTAAATTATCTAAATCTTTTTGGGCGCTGACTAAATCGGCTTCTGCTAAAATAACGCTTTGATTCAATGAGGCTTTATCCAAACTTGCCAGCACCGTTTCTTTTGTAACCACATCACCAATTTGGGCATTGACCGACTGGATAATGCCTGTGGTTTGCCAAGTTAATACCGCACTTTGTTTTGCCCGCACAGTCCCCGTCGCGCCGACAAAGGCTTGTAAATCACCGCGTTCGGCTGGGCTGGTTTGGTATGGGGAAACAGGCTCACCACCTGAATTGGCAAACACGACAGCCAGCAAAATCACTGCTACTACGCCGATAATTATCCATGTACGGCGAGAAAACCTTGCAAAAAATTGTTTCATTGATTTATAGTCCTCCAGAGGATACTACTTGTATTTGTAAGGGCACAGCGGAACAATTTGCAGTCAAAATCATAATTCGACCTGCTGTGCCCCTGCATTTTTGAATATCACAATTCTGCCAGATATACGTGGAGAAATTGTGGAAGTTTCTTTACAACCGCTGAACATTCTAATTCACTTCACTAAAAGTGGGATTGGTTATCAAGTGGAATTAACGAAGGTTTAATACTTTTATAAAAAAAGACCTCCAAAGGTGACAGTCACCTTTTTGCATTTGCAAACCTTACATGTTTTTGTCCGTTTCTGTTCCTTCGTGAAGCACCCCGCGCGAAGCAAATGAACATACCCATATATAGGCAGTACCGCACCTCAACCCAAAACGAAAAAAGAGTATAGGCACAGTATAAGCACCCTGCCATCAAACCCACTTTTACACCTAAAAAATACCCCCACCGGTGGATGCAAACTGTCAACTACTATCTTCTGTTTACTGACAACTGATTACTGCTTTCTTTTTCCACCAACTCCCGACCATTCAGACCTGTCAGACCTGTTAGACCTGTTAGACCTGTTCCCTTTGTTATAATCTCCCACATGATATTTCAACGCATCATGCGCGGGGTAGAAGTGACCGTCATCCTTATCATCCTTGCATCGGTCACAGGCTATAGTAACCCATCATTGACCAATCCTATCGAAAAGATTCGCGCCTTCACACGCAATATTGAATTTGATTACGTCGAATGGATGATAGATGCCGCCATTCTCAAAGTGCAAGCCGCTTCAGTTAATTTACCTTATACATTAGACCGTATCACCCAAAAAAAAATTGTGGATGAATACCTAAGAACCACACAATTGATTTTAGAAAAAGAATATTTGCTCGCACAAATTTATGCCGACCCAAACGTCCAAGACAAAGAAACTTTTTCCGCCGACTTGCGCTCGGAGTTAAGTGAACTGTATCAGCGACAGAATCAACTTGCCCCATTGGCTGAAGCGGTCTTACAAAGTCAAATTACAGAGGTGTTAGCAGAAATTGGTTTAACATCAGCAGGTCAGCCAACTCCGAATGTTTGGTATCACTCCACACGTTTGCCATGGGCATTAATCGTCTCTCCGCGTGACCGTATTGAACAAACTGCAAACATCTCGCTCAACATGAATCTCACTGTTGATGAACATGCAATTTTAGAATCAGATATTGATAACAATCTAAATTCATCATCATTGGTTGTGCCAATTGGCGGCGTAGGCGTGTACCCAACTATGGTTGCCCGCACAACAAATCTTGAATGGTTATTGAATACTATTGCGCACGAATGGATTCATAATTATTTGATGTTTGCACCATTGGGTTTGCAATATGGTGAATCACCAGAAACGCGCACGATTAATGAAACCACCGCTTCAATTGCTGGTGATGAGATTGGGCGACTCGTGCTAGAAAAATTTTATCCCGAAAGAATTTCCGCTTCAAACCCTGACTTACAATTGGTTGCTGTTTCATTCGATATCCCCAACCCCGGCGACATTCCCCGCCCCGTGTTCGACTTCCGCGCCCAAATGTATGAGACACGCGTTACTGTTGATGCTTTGCTGGCCGAAGGGAAAATTGAAGAGGCAGAAACTTACATGGAAGAACGTCGTCAAGTGTTTTTACGGAATGGATACTTGCTTCGTAAAATTAATCAAGCCTATTTCGCATTTTATGGCGCGTATGCTGATACACCCGGCGGAGCCGCAGGCGAAGACCCAATTGGACCTGCTGTGCGTGCTTTGCGCGGACAAAGCAATTCGCTTGCCGATTTCGTCAAAACGATTAAGTGGATTACAACTTTAGAAGAATTACGAGAAGAATTAAATCTGGAATCAGGGAGATTGCTCCCGTAATTCGCCAGCAAGCTGGCTGACTCCAAATAAACATGGAAAACAAATGAAAAGAATTATCTATCTTTCTACCTTCCTAACAATTGGCATACTTTTTCTATTGGCATGTTCTGCACAAACACAAGCAACACCAACTGCTGAAGTTCCAATTATGCTCACGCCTATCGTCATCCCAGATACACCTACACCGACATTCACTTGCACAAAATTAGATGTTGCTCCAACATCTACACCCAATGCGGCAAATTTATTCCCGCCAGTCAGTGGCACGGATTATACGCTTGGACCTGCTGACGCATCTGTGACATTAATCCAATATTGTGATTTTCAATCGCAGGGCTGTTTAGCCATGTCTCGCATTGTGGTGGAGTTGATGAGAAATCATAGTGACTTACGCTTTGTATTTCGTCCGCTTCCTTTAAGTAACATCTTGGATAAATCAGATGCCTCTGTGCTTGCCGCATTCGCCGCAGGTGAGCAAGGCAAATTTTGGGAAATGTATGATTTACTATTTGTCAGATATATCGAATGGGTAAACTTAACGCCAAATCAATTTCAGGCGTGGATATTAAGAGAAGCAATAAGCGCAGGCATAGACGCAAATCAACTTGAAGCGGATATGAAGGCTGAGGAAACAGCAACCAAGTTAGCGTCTAGTATTGAAGCGGCGAAGCAGTTAAACATCGCGGCGGTTCCGTTAATCCTCATCAATGGCACTCAATTTTATTTGTTAGATTATCAAAACATCAGCGATACGATTGGTATTATTGCATTAGGTGAAAAACAATTTACCGAATGCCCGCCATTTGCGATTGATACAAGTAAAACATATATTGCCACGCTTGAAACTGAAAAAGGAAATATTGTGATTCAATTGTTTGCCGATAAAGCGCCATTGGCGGTGAATTCATTTGTGTTTCTGGCGCATGAAGGTTGGTATGATCGCGTCACGTTTCATCGTGTTATCCCTGGCTTTGTTGCACAAGCAGGCGACCCAAGCGGAACAGGTAGGGGAAACCCAGGTTATTTTTTCAAAACAGAAGTGAGTGATTTGTTGTTTACAAAACCTGGTTTGGTGGGTATGGCAAATTCAGGACCTGATACAAACGGAAGTCAATTTTTTATCACGTTTGCGCCAGCCAATCACTTGAACGGCGCTTATACAATTTTTGGTCAAGTAATTAAAGGCTTGGATGTTGCCGAAAAATTAACCCCGCGTGACCCCGCTCAATTTGGCACACTTGCCCCCGGCGATATGATTATTAAAGTAACGATTGAAGAAAAATAATGCAAAATAAAACTCACTATCCTTCTACTTTTACATTTATTACATTGGCTTTAAGTATTTTGTTTTTGCTTGTAGCAATTGTCATATTTGCAATTGGCTCATTGTTGAGTTTGTTCCGCCAAACAAACGATGCGGCAGGGCAGATGATTACGGCATTTGCCTTTGGCTTTGTGTGCTTGCTGATTATGTTATGTGCATGGTTTGTGCTAGAAAAAGTAAGAAACAAAGAATCAGCCGATGCGCCATTTGTATTTCCGTTTTCAAATTGGCAAATCCTCGTTGCATTTGGTATTGTGATAATTTCTATTGGAATTGGCACCACTGTCTCATTTGTTGAAAATCAAATTTTGAGTTGGTTCCTGTTACCTTTTTTGACTATCCTAGTGATTGTGCCACCTGTTTGGCTGATATTCGGACTCGGCTCACACGGACTTGAACTTGGTGCGCGTTGGCGATTTTTTTCTGTCTTCGGCATCGGCATGACGCTTGCGCCGTTGATTATGATTATTTTAGAAATACTTGTTTTGTTTTTTGGGATTTTTATCGGCGCAGTATATATTGGGGTAAGCCAACCTGAGTTATTTGCTGAAATCAAATTTGTTGCAGACCAACTTTCAGTTGTCACCAATGAAGAAGCAATGATAAATCTACTTGCGCCTTATCTTGCCAATACAACATTAATTATGATTGGTATTGGTTATATTGCCGTAATTGTCCCATTAATTGAAGAATTATTCAAACCACTAGGCGTGTGGTTATTTGGTTTTCAAATTGAAAGCCCCGCACAAGGCTTTACGCTTGGATTATTAAGCGGCGCGGCGTTTGCATTGTTTGAAAGCCTTAATGCCAGTGCTGATGGCTCAATAAGTTGGGGAGCGATTGTTACAGCCCGTGCTGGCACAAGTTTGTTACACATGACTGCTTCAGGAATTATGGGTTGGGGAATCGTCTCCGCTTTCAAAGAAAAAAAATATGGCAGGTTATTTGGTGCCTATCTCGCCGCCGTATTAATTCATGGCGTTTGGAATGCTTCCGCCGCAGGGGCGGGCATCTCTGCCATTGGCGAATCAATTGGCAGACCAGAATGGTTATATACATTCACGCCTGCTTTGGTGTGTGGGTTGTTAGTCTTAGCAATTGGTATGTTTGCCGTGTTGATTGCATCGAATAGAAAATTGAGAGAACAAAAGTAGGGACACAGCGAAGCAGTAAATCGTCAAAATCATAAACAAACTCGCTGTGTCCTTACAAAGAGATTCAACAAATAAAAGAGTAAAATTTCATCTATGAAATATGAATCCACTGCCCGCGAAGGTGACTTAATCCAACTTGTTGGGTTGACCCACAAACATTTTATTTTTATCCTCAAATCTGGCGAGGAATTTCACAGCCATCGTGGCATTGTCAAACATGATGATTTAATTGGTAAGACTTGGGGTGAACAAGTGTTTAGTCACACCAACGCGCCGTTTTTTATCCTACAACCCTCATTAGCAGATATATTAAACGACATTCCACGCAGTACGCAAATTTTATATCCCAAAGATATTGGTTACATCATCATTCAAATGGATATTACGCCCGGCAAAAAAGTGATGGAAGCAGGCACAGGTTCAGGGTCAATGACGACTGCCTTAGCCACAGCCGTTGGTGAAACGGGTAAAGTCATTTCTTATGAACAAAAATTAGATTTTCAAAACCTTGCGAAAAAGAATTTAGAAAGATTGGGTCTCGCTTCGCGCGTGGATTTCAAATTGCGTGATATTGCTGAAGGCTTCGACGAAACTGACGCAGATGCTTTCTTTCTTGATGTGCAAAACCCGCATGATTACATCGAACAAGTGCGAAACGCATTAAAACCTGGTGGATTCTTTTGCACCTTAGTACCAACCTTCAATCAAGTAGAAAAAATGTTAAGTGCTTTACGAAAAACACAATTCGCCTTTGTAGAAGTATGCGAATTGTTATTGCGACATTACAAAACCAATCCAAGCCGCATTCGCCCAGCGGATAGAATGGTGGCGCACACTGGCTTTTTGATATTCGCCCGAAAAATGATTCCCAGCACAGACCCGCGTGGTGAAACCTTAGCCAAAGAAGTCATCGGCATTGAAGATGAAATATAAATTGTAGGGGCACGATATATCGTGCCCCTACAATTAAATAAAACTATGTCTACAATTACTCTTGATTTCATCACCCAAAAACTTTCCGAAGCGCAACAAAACGCCGTCAGCACAGATGGATATGCCGAAATCGAGATTCAAGCATCCACCAAGCTAAGAAGCGCGGCAGTTTTACTTCCATTAACATATTTTCAAAACGAATGGCATATCTTGTTTACACGCCGCACGGATAAAGTCGAATCACATAAAGGGCAGGTCTCTTTTCCCGGCGGCGCCAGTGACGATGGCGAAACATCGGAACAAACTGCATTGAGAGAGACGCACGAAGAAATTGGCATGAATCCCAATGATATAAATATTATCGGGCGGTTGAGCAACATGATTACGATTAGTAAATATCGTGTTAGCCCGATGGTTGGCGTGATACCTTTTCCGTATGCCTTCAAAATTCAAAATGCCGAAGTAGCGCGCGTGTTTACAATTCCATTGTTATGGCTGGCAGAAAGAAACAATTATTGGGAGTTTTCAATCGGAGACTCGAATCGTTCTGTGATTGCCTATCACCCTTACGATGGTGAATTGCTGTGGGGCGCAACGGCTAGAATGACGGTGAATTTTTTGAAGACATTAGAGTTAATCGTTTAATCCGTTGGTCGAGTGGGACGAAGTCCGTATTGAGACCAAGCGAAGCGCCTCCGCCACTTCGTGGCGAGATTCTTCGGTCGCTTTGCTCCCTCAGAATGACATGTACCTTAAACAAAAAATCCGCCATGTTGCCATGACGGATTTTCTTTTGCATAAACAAGGCTTACTTCTTCTCTTCGCCTTCTTCGTCTTTCTTGCCACGTTCCACACTGAGTTCTGGAGCGGCGGGTTCTGCGCCCGGTACTGCCGCAACAGCATCTGTTTCTTCGTCTTTGGTGAGTGTCACCACTGCCACCATTTCATCGGGGTCGTTTAGCACAACCACTTTGTCAGTGAGCGCCGTATCTACATCACGCACGCGGATGCCATCACCGATTTGTTTCAAGACCGAAATATCAATGTCAATGCGTTCGGGTAAGTCAGTTGGCAAACATTCCACTTCGAGTTGTTCGAGGTTATGCACCAACACGCCGTTATAGTCTTTGACCGCTGGCGAAACACCCACATAATGCAAACCAACCATCGTGCGGATTTTTTCGTTCAAATCCACTGCCAGAAAATCTACATGCGTTAACACACCTTTGATGTAATCACGTTGGCGGTCGCGCACCAGAGCAGGATAATCTTTACCGTCTAAGTTAATCGTCACCAAACTAGATGAGGTTAACTTGGTCATTGCCAAGCCTGTGCTATGCGCTTCAAGCGAGATTGCAATGGGTTCTACATGGCGACCGTAGATTACGCCTGGAAGTTTTCCTTCACGCCTTAAGGCTTTGACCTGCTTCCCCACTACGCTTCTTTTTTCTGCTTGCAATACTACCTTTTCCATCTTACTTTGCTCCTCGGGCGCCTCTCACACGAACCAAATCGGTCGCATTACCTTCACCCTATGAATATATTTGATGTCTTTACACAAAACTCGCCTCCACACGGAGGCGATGCTTGACATCGAAGGGTATTTTATTCGCTCATCCTCATTTCGTCAATATGCTTGTAGGGGCGAGGCATGCCTCGCCCCTACAAGCCACCATCCACCGTCTACCGTCTCCCCTTCATCTCCTCCGCCACCTTCGCCGAATCCGAATCTCCTCGCTTTTCCAATTCAGCCACAATGTTTTGATAGGACTCATCATCACGGTTTTGACTTAATTTATACGCCGCATCTATCTTGGTGACTTGTACCTCAAAGCCTGCTACGCCTTTCATTTCTTTACGCACAAAGTCTTCGGGCAGACTCTCCAGCGAGTAGCCTGTTTGGGATTCATGATTCTGTACCAGTCGAGAAAGAAGCGCGTGTACTTCATCACCTGCTAGCATTTTGATTTTCCCATAGACGTGTACCATCATGTAATTCCACGTCGGCACATTGACCTGGTTGTACCAACGCGGCGAGATGTAGGTGTGTGCGCCTTGAAAAATGAGCAAGACTTCTTGTTCGCCGAAACTTTTCCATTGCGGATTCGCTTTACTCATGTGACCATAAATTTTCAGCGAGCCGTCTTCGTTTTCAATTGTCTCAACAGGTGTGTGCGTGGCGATGATTTTTTCACCATCATGCGAGACGATGGCAGGGAAGTTGTTTTGCTTTAGAAATTGGATGATTTTCGTTTTATCTTCTTCGCGGTAATATTTGGGGATGTGCATTGAGTAAACTCCTGAAAGGTTGAGTAATTCTACTGTATTCGTTTTAGGAAACCTCTTGATTTTTTTTATTTCTTGGCTATACTATTTATTAACGTGGGGGAAAAACCCGTTGCAGAAAACAATAAGCCCCCACAACCCACCCATATTTTTCATTTGTAATAGGAGGCTGAAATGACTGTGAAATACAATGTTGTGGAACGGGGCAACCCATCGAACCCAGGTGCCCCAAAGAAGTTTTACCCATCTATCAGTTCTAGCGGACGGAAGACTTTGCGCCAGTTGGCAGGGCGCATTTCTGAAATTTCGACCGTTTCGAGTACGGATACGATGGCGGTGCTTGAAGCGTTATTGACGGTTATCCCGCAAGAGTTGGCTTCGGGCAATATTGTGGAGTTGGGCGATTTTGGTAATTTTTGGCTGAAAGCCAACGCCGATGGCGTAGATGATGAGAATAATGTACGCGCTACTCAAATTACCACCTTACTGCCACGCTTTAATGCAGGTAAAGAGTTTAAGAAAGTGCTGGCTACGGTTGAGTTTGAAAAAGCCTAGTTGAACAAAGTTGGACACAGTGACAGTCACCTTTAAGGTGACTGTCACTTAAAAAAACCTTCCTAGAGAGGTTTGTAATCCTTCCTAGGAAGGTTTGTAATTCTCCCTAGAGAGGTTTTAAATCCTCCCTGCCACAAGGTGACAGTCACTTTAGAAGTGACTGTCACCTTGAAGGACTTGTTTGTAATCATGTAAAATACAACGTGACAGTCATCTTGAAGATGACTGTCACGTGAATTAAGTAATTCTTCAGAGGAAAATATGACTACATTTCTTGAACGCGCACTCAAAGATGGACATGCAACCCTAAAAGGTGAAGGCAAAAACGAGAAGATTACTTATGTTGCCTTGAATCATACTGAACGCTATAACGACCCCGAAGAAAAAGTACGGGCTGAGTTTTGGGCAGAACTAATTTATCGTTATGGATATGAACCTGATTGCATTGGGATAGAAATTATTGTGCCTGACCGCACTCCCTCAGACCGTGCCGATTTAGTCATCTTCAAAGATAACACGCGCAAAGCACCCTATGCCGTGATTGAATGTAAAAGAGATGGAATCTCTGACCCTGAATTTAACCAAGCCGTAGAACAGGCTTGTGGAAATGGCACTTGGCAAAAGTTTCGTGCTAGTTATGTCATGGTAGTAGCAGGCGGAACGAGACGTGCATTTGACTTTACTGGTAAATATGGTGTGTTGGAACGTGAACAAAATATCATCGCTGATATTCCCGCCCAGTACGGCAAGCCCGAAGAATTTAAGTACGTCAAAAATGGCTCATTGGATATAAAACCCGTCAGCAAAGAAGAGTTGATTTCAGCCATCAAGAAGTGTCATCAAACTTTATGGGAAGGTGGCAGACGTACTCCTCCTGAAGCGTTTGGAGAGTTATCGAAAATCATTTTTGTAAAAATCAGTGATGAGAAAAATACGAAGCGCGGGCAACCGTATCAATTCCAAATCAAGACGCATGAAAAAAGCAATAAGTTAGCGGAACGAATCCGTGATTTATATGAAACGCAACGCCAACGTGAGCCAAACGTCTTTACTGACACAATCAAAGTAGATGACCCGATATTAAGAACAGTCGTCTCTCATCTTGAAGGAATCAACCTCAACGCTACGGATTTAGATACCAAAGGTGTGGCGTTTGAACAATTCATGGATGGATTCTTCAAAGGTGATTTCGGACAATACTTTACCCCGCGTGAAGTGATTGCCTTTGCCGTAGAAATGCTTGCCCCTACTCACACCGATATTGTCTTAGACCCTGCTTGTGGTTCAGGTGGCTTCTTGTTATATGCTTTAGATGCTGTGCGCCGTGAAGCCGACGAATATTTTGACCAAGATACTATTCAACATAAATCACACTGGCACGACTTTGCACAAAAAAGATTATTTGGGATTGAGTTAAATGACTCGATTGCGAGAGTCGCCAAAATGAATATGATTGTTCACGATGACGGACATACCAACGTCATCAGCGTAGATGCGTTACAAGATGTGCAAAAAATTAAAGAAGAAAATAAAGGCTTCGCTTTTAATCGCTTTGATATTATTTTAACAAATCCGCCTTTCGGGGCAGTGGTGAAAAAGACTGAGAAAAAATACCTTGAAGGATATGATTTAGATTATGACTGGATAGATGGCGCAAGAGGCAAAAAGCCAAAGCCTGCTGTCAAAACAGAAATTTTATTTTTAGAACGCTGTTATCAGTTCTTAAAGCCAAACGGACGCATGGCAATCGTTTTACCTGATGGCATTCTTACCAATTCTTCTTTACAAAGTGTACGAGACTGGTTGCTCGAACATTACCGTTTGTTAGCAGTGATAAGCCTGCCACAATTTGCTTTTGCTCACTACGGCGCGGGCGTGAAAGCCAGCCTAGTCTTTTTACAAAAGCGTGAAGCAAACGAAACACCCGATGATGATGATGCCATTTTTATGGCAATTGCCGAAAACATTGGCTATGATGCCACAGGTAGAAAAACGTTTAAACCGTTTAGAGAAGCGAAAATCATCGGTGACACAAAGACGGAATGGCTACGCTGTGACTTGTTCGATATGCAATTTATTTACAAGCGCGATTCACTCAACCCTGATAACTGGGTGGAGACCCACAGGCAGGTTTTACCCCAAACAGGTTTGATTGCTGAATATCGTAAGTTTACGGAGAACCCACAACCTTTTTTCGCCTAAGCCCTTCCGCGCAGAAGACTTCTACTAATGAAGTCTTTTATCACTGTTTTGCCGTGCGGCGGGGCGAAATTACTAGAAGCCTTCATTCAGAGTTTTATCATCCTGAAAGAAGACTTGCAATAAAAAGTATTCAAGAAAAATGGCTAGGGAAATCCTCTTCATTAGCTCAAGTTCTTAATTTTGATGAAAGACTTATTACATATAAACCTGACCTCTTTTATGTTGGGTTAGCAAATGTCGAGAGTGAAACAGGTGCATTTGTTGAAACAGATGAGCAAGAACCAGAGGGTACTTGTCGTTTATTCAATGAAGGTGACATATTGTATGGAAAACTTCGTCCATATTTGAATAAGGTTTATATTGCTCCCAAAAGTGGGCAATGTTCAACAGAATTTTACGCTCTAAGTGCCATAGACCAAAAGAAACTTGACCATACCTTTCTTGCTTCATTTTTAATGAGCAAGCCTTTTTTAGCTCAATCAATTCACATGATGACTGGAAATACACATCCTAGAATATTACGAGAAGATTTTGAAGAAATCCTAATCCCCCTCCCACCTCTTGATGTTCAAAAAACGCTCGTTGCACAAATGGAATCCGCACGGGCTACGCGCCAATCCAAGTTAGCCGAAGCAGACAATCTACTCACAGGGATTGATGAATTTGTATTGCGAGAGTTAGATATTCAGTTACCGAAGGAAGAAAAAAGACAATCGTTTGCAGTTAAGTTATCAAAGATTAAGCAAGGCAGACAGGACGTTACCTATTACAAACCTTATTATGAAAAGTTAGTAAATTCATTAAATAAAAGTAAATTTCCAAAAATACCTCTTGAAGATATATCACCTGATTTAGTAGGTGGCGCAACGCCAACAAGGGGAGATACTGAACTTTATGCAGAGGATGGCATCAAGTTTTTGCGTATCCTTAACATTGGAGAAAATGAAATTATCTTAGAAGACTTAAATTATATTAAAGAAATAGTCCATAATGGAGAACTAAAAAGGTCTCAATTAGCTGAGAATGATGTATTAATGACTATTACAGGACGTGTTGGAACAAGCGCAGTAGTTTCAATAGATATTTTGCCAGCAAATATAAACCAACATATTGTAAGAATGAGAATAACTCATCAAGAATGTTTACCTGAATATCTTGCAATTTACTTAAATTCTTCTATCGGTAAAGCGTTAAGTAATCGCGGAGTGACTGGCGGAACACGTATTGCACTAGATTATGAAGTTATAAAAAAGATACAAATACCATTACCACCGCAAAAAGTTCAAGAGAAAATCATCAAAGAACTCCATAGTCTGCAATCTCAAGCCCGTCAACTGCGCCAAGAAGCCGAGAGTCAATGGCAAACTGCAAAAGAGAAGTTTGAAAAAGCGTTGTTGGGGTAAGAAGTGACAGTCACCTTAAAGGTGACTGTCACTTGGGTATGTTTTACTTCTTCTTTCTTCTCCTGCTAAATTTTTTTCTGCCTTCTTTTAGTGCCTTCTCAATTGCCTTATTCCATGTATCCCAATCTTTCAAACCGCCATATTTATCTTCAAGAGCAAATGGTAAATCTGTAATACGGGCTAGTTTATTGCAAGAATTAAGCAGGTCAATATATCTTTCTCCTGTCAAATCAAACTTAACAAAGAATTTTATAGCCGTAAAAAGATTATAAAGTTCCCTTTGTTTTTTACTCAAAGTCTGAAAAAACATAAAATCAGCATTTTCAACTAAGTTTGAAATATTACTCTTACAATCTCCAGATAATTCAATTCGTACCACCCTAGACCCCATTTCATACGGGTCGCGTCTGTCTTTTGCGCCTAGCGCATCTAAAAATGAGGTAATAAACATTATTTTTAGTGTTCTATTTAATCTCCTGATAATAGAAAAGGCAAACATATCCAGTGAATTATCATCGCGTTTATCTAGGGAATCACCAATATCTTCATCATCTGGTTCATCGTCATCAGATATATCTTCATGGCTGTTCATCTCATTATCTCCTTTGTAAAATAGATTTTGAAAGTTTATAATAAAAAGGTGACAGTCACTTTGAAAGTGACTGTCACCTGAGAGACACCAAGAAACCTAAGATAACAGGAGGAACACGATGCCCTACGCCCGAAAAGATTTGCTCACTTGGCAAGCAGGCATGTATTATCACATCTACAATCGTGGTATCAGTAAATCTCCTATCTTTCGAGAAGAAGCAAATTATCTTTTTGTACTTGAAAAAGTAAAAGAATATACCAAAGCCAATCATTTAAGCATGATTGCCTATTGCCTTGAACCAAATCATTATCACTTCTTAACAAGGCAAGATGGCGAAGAACCAGCGGGTAATTTACCTCAATATGTTTTCAATAGTTATGTCAAAGCCTATAATAAGAAATATCAACACAGTGGAACATTATTTGAAGGGCGTTTTCGAGCAAAAGTCATTCAAAGCAAAAGTCACTTATTACACTTATGCCGATACATTCATGGAAACCCTGTCAAAGATGGTTTAGTAGCAGACCCTGCTCAATGGCTCTACTCCAATTATTTAGAATGGATTGGGGAAAGAAACGGTTCACTGGTAGATAGAGATTTTATTAAAACTCAATTTGCCAATGCAGAAGAATATAAAAAGTTTTTGTTTGCTTACTTAAAATCTCGCCAGTTACCCGATGATGTTAGAAAATTTATTGATGATTTAGAAAAATAAACATAGGTGACAGTCACTTTAGAAATGACTGTCACCTATTAATAAAAACCGCTAAAAGCCAACCGCTAACCGCTAAAGGTATAATCCCCCACTATGAAACGCTACCTACTCCTCACAGTCTTTATATCAGGTATGACCACACTCGCCGCAGAACTCACGGCAGGGCGATTAATCGGCAACGTCTTTGGCACAAGCAATTTAGTTTGGGCAAGCATTATCGGCTTGATGTTAATTTATTTAACCTTCGGATATTTTCTCGGCGGCAAATGGGCAGATGCAAACCCAAGTCCGCTAGCCATGTATCGCATCCTTGCTTGGGGAGCGTTCACCACAGGTCTCGTGCCTTATGTCGCCGTACCAGTTCTCAGGTTCGCCGCTGATGCGTTTGAAGTCTTAAGCGTCGGCATCATGGCAGGTTCATTCATTGTGGTCTTAATCTTATTCATTGTCCCCATCACATTGCTTGGCACAATCTCACCGTATGCCATCCGCCTTTCAATGGAAGATACCAACAAATCAGGTCAAGTCTCAGGGCAGATATACGCTGTCTCTACATTAGGTTCATTCATCGGCACGTTCATCCCCACATTGATAACGATACCCACCATCGGAACACGCCTCACCTTTGCATTATTTGGTATGGTCTTATTAATTGTGGCACTGATTGGTTTATATCGTTTCGCCAGTCAAAAAGACATGCTCAAACTCATTTGGATGCCGATTGCACTTTTACTGATTGCAATTATTTTTTCAAACACATCACTAAAAAATAATACAGGTCAAGTGTACGAAACTGAATCGGCATATAACTATATTCAAGTGCAAGAACAAAATGGTTTTACGTTGTTGCGCCTGAATGATGGTCAAGGTGTGCATTCTATTTATCATCCAGACACTATGTATTTCAACGGTCCATGGGAACAATTCTCAGTTGGTCCATATTTTTATGCAAACCGCTCACCTGATGATGTGCAAAGCATGGCGATTATCGGCTTAGCGGCTGGCACGGCGGCACGTCAAGCCACTGCTATTTATGGTGATGATATTCAAATTGACGGCATCGAAATTGACGAAAAGATTGTAGAAGTTGGGCGTGAATATTTTGATATGAATTTACCCAATCTAAACGTCATTGTTGGCGATGGCAGATTAGGTTTAGATAGAAGCAATAAACTATATGACATTATCGCAATTGATGCGTATCGTCCGCCATATATTCCTGCTCACATGACGACTTTGGAATTCTTCACAATCTGCGCCTCTCACTTAACAGATACAGGTGTGCTGACCCTCAACGTTGGTTCTACCCCCGGCGACAGACGACTGATTGACGGACTCGCTACGACAATGTCTCAAATCTTCCCTTCCATTCACATCATGGATATTCCCAACACATTGAACACCATGATATTCGCCACCAAACAACCAACTACCCCTGAGAATTTTTCCGCAAACCTAGTTCGCTTGGCTGGTGATGCAAATACAAACCCATTGCTGATTACAACCATGTCCTCTACATTTACCAATCTTCAAGATGGTTACTCCACCACCACCGTCTTCACCGACGACCTCGCCCCCATAGAATGGATTGTCAATAACATGGTCGTCAGTTTTGTATTACAAGGTGGTTTAGAATTTTTGCAATAATACAACCATGTCATTGCGAGCCACGCTCTTGCTCTTTGTGGCGAAGCAATCTCATTATTAAGTTGGAGATTGCTTCGTCAGGATGCTTCGCATCCTTCCTCGCAATGACGGAATATAAATAATGAAATTTCCAACAATCCTCTCCTACCTCATCTCCCTACTCACCCCTCTCGCTTTAATTGGCTTAGCACTTCGCATCCTATTAACTCCCATCTTCTACACCATCGAATACAACATGCCCTACTTCCCAGCGGATGAATACGGCTTCACCAAAGAAGATAGACTCAAATATGCACCGTATGCCGTAGATTATCTAATCAATAACGAAGATATTTCCTACCTCGGCGACTTGACCTTTGAGGATGGTTCTCCTCTTTATAATGAACGCGAACTCAATCACATGGAAGATGTCAAAGAAGTCATCAAAGGTTCATTGACTACTTGGTACATCACACTTGCTATCTTGTTCATCTTATTTGTCACAGCCTACAAACAAAACTGGCTACACGACTATTTCAATGCTCTTCGTCGCGGTGGCTGGTGGATGATTGGCTTGGCATTATCACTTGCTTTCGTCGCAGGGGCAGGCATCTTACTTAATCCAGACATCTTCTGGACGTTCTTCTCAGGCTTCCACGCCATTTTCTTTGAAGGCGACTCTTGGTTGTTTTATTATTCCGATACATTGATTCGCCTCTTCCCCATCCGCTTCTGGCAAGATGCCGTCATTGCAATTGCTGTCATTGCTTTGGGTGGAGGTTTAGGTCTGGCATTAGGTTTGAAAAGATTCACACAATAACCTTCTTCCTATTCACTATTCACTATTCACTATTCACTATTCACTATTCACTATTCACTATTCACTATTCACTATTCACTATTCACTATTCACTATTCACTATTCACTCACACTTTTCAACCCTCAAACCTTCCAACTTGTAACCTGCAACCGTGTATAATCTACATAAAGGATAATGTTCATGGCAAACTCACTAGAAAACAAAGTTGCATTAGTCACCGGCGGTTCACGCGGAATTGGTCGCGCCATTGCTTTAGAATTTGCAAAACGCGGAGCGGCAGTCGTTGTCAATTACAACCAATCGCCCGACGCGGCAGAAGCAGTTGTCAATCAAATTAAAGAAGCGGGCGGCAAAGCCGCATCTTTTCAAGCCGATGTCTCCGATTTCAAACAAGCCGAAGCCTTAGTCAAATTTGCAATTGATACGTTTGGAGATTTAAGTATCTTGGTCAACAATGCAGGCATTACTCGTGACCAATTAATTATGATGATGCCTGAATCTGATTGGGATGCTGTCATCAATACCAACTTAAAAAGCACATTCAATTGCTCCAAAGCCGCCGTCAAACACATGATGCGCAAACGTGTTGGCAGAATTATTAACATGGCTTCGGTGGCTGGGCAAATGGGCAACCCCGGGCAAACGAATTATTCCGCTTCTAAAGGCGGGCAAATTGCTTTCACCAAAGCCCTCGCGCGTGAAGTTGCCACACGCAACATCACAGTTAATGCCATTGCCCCAGGCTTTGTAGATACTGAAATTTTAGATGCCATGACTCCCGAAATCCTTGAAGCGGCACTGAAGTTAGTTCCGCTCGGTAGAAAAGGCAAACCCGAAGAAATCGCCGCCGCCGCCGCATTCTTAGCATCCGATGAAGCCGCATATATTACTGGTCAAGTATTAGGTGTTGATGGTGGCATGGCAATGATGTAATCTTTATGTCATTGCGAGCCGTTGCTGGTCGAGTGCGCGAAGCGCGTATCGAGACCAAGATGGCGCGCAATATGATAGGAGAAAATTATGACTGAAACAACCGATGGCAAAACAACTGTATCTCCCGAAGTATTAACCACCATTGCTCGCTTGTCTGCGCTTGAAGTGCAAGGCGTAAGCCGATTCGCAGAAGTGGCTGGCGGTGTAAATCGCTTCTTCAAACGCGGTGTCGGTGATGGCGTTCGCATTGAAGCGAAAGACAACATTGCTTTAGTAGATTTACATCTCATCTTAAAAGATAATGTCAACATCCGCGAAGTGAGCCGCAATGTGCAACAAAATGTCACACGTGCTATTCAAGAAATGGTCGGCATGGATGTTGGCGAAGTGAATATTCATATTGAAGATATAGATTACGAGGCATGAGCATGAAACCCCGTACCAGAGCGCGCGCGATTGCTCTGCAAGTTTTGTACGAAACTGATTTATCGAATCACTTGCCGGGCGATGTACTCAAAACACGCCTCGCAGAAAATGAACTTTCGGACGAACACGCTGAATTCGCCAGAAAAATTATTTTCGGTGTACGCCCATTGCGTGAAGAGTTAGATAACGTCATTGCAAAATATGCACCTGAATGGCCCCTCGACCAAATTGCCGCAATAGATAGAAACATCATCCGCATGGCATGTTGGGAGTTTGCTATCTCGCGTGAAACACCCACAAAAGTTGCCATCAACGAAGCCGTAGAACTTGCAAAAATTTATGGTTCTGATTCTGCTTCTCGTTTTGTAAACGGTGTGTTAGGCACATTGGTTGACCATGAAAACGAAATTCGGCAAGCCATCAAAAATAAAATTGAAGAGTCAAAAGTAGAAACATAAATGGAAATTTTAGGTATTGGTATTAACGAACTTATTTTTATCCTCATCATTGCTCTGCTCGTGTTAGGTCCCAAAGACATGCAAAAAACAGGCAAGACAATTGGCAGATGGTTGCGTGATTTAACTCGCTCTGAAGGGTGGAAGATGTTTCAACAAACTTCACAAGAGATACGCTCTTTGCCGACTAAATTGATTCGGGATGCAAATACCGAAATAAATGAAATTGAGAAAGAGATAAAATCCGCTTCTTCTGTGACTTCAAGCGGTTCAGCAAACCCGAAACAGAATCGTCAGCCCCAGCCTTATGCTGATAAACCTGTTGCATCGCCTGAAAATAAAATTTCACCAACAGAACCTGAACCCAAAGAGAGCGAAAGCGACCAACCGAACAATGCGTAATTTCTTTACCAGACTTGGACAAGACATCCTCGTCTACTTTCGCGTGCTTGTTACAATAATTACTTTTCCATTCAAACTTATCTTTAATATTATTGCTTTTCCATTTCGTGCGATTCACGCATTTAATCAATTCCTCAACACCGAACCAGAAGATACAAAACCCGAATCATTTTGGCAACACATTGAAGCCTTGCGTATGCATCTGTTCCGCGCTGTGTTGATGCTGGCATTAACAGTGATTGTCTCTTTTTGGTTTGCACAAGATGTGATGGCATTTTTAGCAGAGCCTGTGGGCGGGTTACAAAATTTACAAGCCATTCAAGTAACCGAAGAGATTGGCGTATTCATGCGCGTTTCAATGTCAGTGGGTATTGCTTTAGCATTTCCATATATTGCTTTTGAAGTCTGGTATTTCGCCGCACCGGGCTTGAAACCACGTGAGAAGAAATTAGGGTTGGCGGGTATTCCAGTAGCAACATTGCTTTTCATAACAGGAATGGCATTTACATTTTATGTTTTGTTACCAGCAGCACTTCCATTTTTAGGTAGTTTTACCGAAATTTCACAATTTTGGGCGGCAAAAGAATATTTCAATTTCGTCACTGGATTAATGTTTTGGATTGGGCTCTTTTTTGAATTTCCGCTGGTGATTTTTATATTAACTTCTATGGGATTGGTCAAACCGCAAATTTTGGCAGACCAATGGAGGTTAGCGGTTGTGATAATTGCGATTCTCGCCGCCGCCATCACGCCGACAGTTGACCCAATCAATATGGGTTTGGTGATGCTCCCGATGATTTTGTTATACTTTATTAGCATTGGTTTGAGTTACATCGCTGAGGCTGGGCGCAAAAAGAATGTTGAAGTTAAGCAAAATGCTCCAGAAGAAGGAGCAGGTTGAAACAAGTTTGAAGCGTTTGCAGAGGAGCAAAGTATGAATGGGAAATTAATCATCACACGCCATATCATCAGTTTGGCAGTTATTGTTATCTTAATTGGGCAGGCTTGCACATTTTCATTATTCAGCCCGCCAACGCTTGTACCAAATACGCCTGCACCGTGGGAAAATGTTCCTACTTCTACCCCTTACCCTGTGGCACAAACCACATTCATTGTAACTTTGCCAGAAGTGTTACAACCTGGTGAATCTATTCATCTTTTGATATTAGATGAAGTAACGGGGCTTTCATTAAATGTTCAACAATATCCAATGACCGCACGCGATACATTAACTTACGTCGCTACATTGCCACTGCCTTATAACTCAGTTGTGAAATATCGTTATTTAAGGACGGGACCTTCACAAGTGTTTGAAGATACCAGTTTGGGAACTGCGATTCGTTATCGTTTGCGCGTGGTGAACGGACCTGCCGAAGTAAATGACATCATTGCTGATTGGGGCGATAAAAATTACGGGCGTGCTACAGGTTCGATTTTAGGTCAGGTGTTTAACGGCGATACAAATTTGCCTGTGCCAAATATTTTAGTCAGCGCTGGTGGCGTGCAACAAATCACAGATTCGCTTGGTCGTTTTGAATTAAATGGTTTGCCCAACGGCACGCATCAATTGGTTGCTTATAGTATGGATGGCTTACATGTGCCGTTTCAACAAGGCGCGGTAGTAGAGGCTGGCAAACAAACAATTGTTGATTTGCGAATCAAACCGACTCGTTTGGTGAGTGTGACATTTGTTGTGGCGGTTCCATCAAACACAACGATTGGTGTGCCTGTGCGCATTGCAGGAAATATTTTGCAATTAGGCAACACCTTTGCAGATTTATCTGGCGGCATAAACACCGTAGCAGATAGAATGCCGATTATGCAATTACAACCCGATGGTCGTTATGCCGTGACGTTAGGTTTGCCTGCTGGAACTCACATTCAATATAAATACACATTAGGTGATGGCTTTTGGAATGCAGAACATCAAGCTAATGGTGGATGGGTCTTGCGAGATTTCATCGTGCCAGAAAATGACATTACGATTCAAGATGATGTCGCTACTTGGTTTGCCACTGAAAATTCTGGCGCAATTTTATTTGAAACCAGTGTGCCATCCATCACCCCGCCTGGTGATATTGTGTATATTCAATTCAAAACATTCAGTTGGCTAGAGCCGATTCCGATGTGGCCCCTTGGCAACAATCGCTGGGGATACAAGTTATATAGCCCATTAAACTTTTTAGGCAATTTTTCTTATCGTTATTGCCGTAATGGTCAATGTGGCAGTGCCGACGATAATCAAACCGTTGGCATTAATCCAAATGGCAGAAACGCCTCCACCAGTTTTCTTGGGCAAGATATTCAAGATAACGTTAACTCGTGGAAATGGTTTGAAAACCCAGAGCCAATTTCATTAGTCGGTTCATCCATTACCGCTCGCGCTAGTGGCTTCGTAGCGGGCGTAGAATATCAATCCACCTTTCGCCCGAACTTTTCTTATTTTGCACCACAAAGTTTTGCCAACACCAAAGCCATCGGCTCAAACCTTGCCGTATTCACACCCAGTTGGACATTCACCAGCATTTCACCTTTAAGATTTACAACCTCGCCAGGCGATGACCCATTATGGATTGATACTGCGATTATGATGTCGCAAGCCAAAGCGGCAGGATTAAATGTTTCGATATTCCCTACGCCTCGCTTCCCGCCGACAACTGATTCTGCTCATTCAGCCTCCACTTCCTTTTGGCTAAACGCCCCACGTGACGCGGCTTGGTGGCAAACTTGGTTTACACGCTATCGCGCTTTCGCTGTCAACTATGCCGACCTTGCAAACCAAACTGGCGCACAATCCTTAATCCTCGGTGGTGACTGGGTAGCACCAGCGCTCCCAAATGGCACCCTGCTCAATGGTCAGCCATCAAACGTCCCCGCCGATGCAGAGGCGCAATGGAAAGCCATCATTCAAGATGTCAGGTCAAGGTTCAGAGGTCAAGTATTTTGGGCAATGCCATATACAAAATCAAATATTGAAACACCTGTGAGTTTTCTCAAAGATGTGGATGGCGTATATTTGTTATGGTCTGCAAAATTAGCAGAAAGCCCTACTGCCACCAAAGCCGATTTTGCCAACGAAGCAGGCAGGTTGCTAGATAATGAAGTTGCGCCACTGGTAAATTTATTAGGCAAACCGATTATTCTAGCGGTTTCATATCCCTCTGCCACAGGCGCGGCAAGTGGCTGCGTTTCTAGTGGAACAGGCACTTGTATTGATTTTGCTTATTTATCTCAACCTTTTACTGATAACTCGTCGGTCAGTTTGAATTTACAAACTCAAGCCGATATTTATGAAGCCATGCTGATTGCCGTCAATGCCCGCTCATGGATTTCGGGTTTCGTCAGCCGTGGTTATTTTATGCCCGTTGTTTTGCAAGATAAATCTACATCTATTCACGGTAAACCCGCGGCGGATATTTTATGGTATTGGTATCCGCGTTTGTTAGGGACAGTGCCGTAATAATTGCTAAGGGATTTGATACAAAATATATTCTTCTGTTTTATCCATTTCAATCAGCATTTGTCTTAATGCATCAAAACGCTGAGACAAATGCTGATTTTCTCTTTCTGAACCAAATTCATACATGCGCACAATGACATGAGTATAGCCTGCTTGCTTCCAAACAGATAGTAATTCTTCGTTTGTGGTGTATAAATAAAAACTGTGGGCAATATGGTCATTATTTGGGTCAGCCACAACAAAGCGATTAATCCCATAAGCGCGTGGTTCATTAATTAAATAAATGTACGCGTCTGATGGCGTTTTTTCTGCTAGTAAAAGCAATTGAGCATAAGTTGGGTTGAATCTTTGTGTGTACGCTTCACGAGTCTCTGCGCCGATGGCTACAATGATTGGATTGCGGGTAAATACAAGCAGTATAAAATCTAAGGTAAACACAAAAATTGATAGCGCCATTAATGTTGAAAAAACAAACTGCAAGCGAATTGAAGGCGTATCTAAAGATTTTAATTGGGAAATGCTTTTTCCGAAGAAAGGCAATAATGCAATTAAGGCAGGGAATAGCAAACGAGTTTGCACTAAATTTTTCGTTTGAATTACGCCAATAGTCCAAACAAACATGCTCAAAAAGCCAAAAAGGATTAAAACCATTGCTTCATATTTTTTTCTATGCTGGTTTTTATAAATTCTCCAAACGCCTAACAAGAATACAGGCAACAAAATGATGTAAAAGGGTCCCATTCGTCCGTCAAAAAAAGTTTCATCATATAAACCAAGTGTGGTTGTGAATGGCAGTAAAAGCAACTTAACAAAATCAAAGCCAATGCCTGTACCAGCATTGGCATACCATTCCGCACGGAATGAGTCCCAGTACGGTCCACCGAAAACAAATGGGTAAAAAGGGTTGCCTGTCCAAATTAAATTTCGTAAATACCAAATTCCGCCAACCAACATAGCCGCGCCTACAAAGTAGATTGCGTTTTGCATTAATTTTCTAATCTCATGTTTCAAACGCCAAAACAAAAGCAAGCAAGTAAGAATCGGCAATGAAAAAATTGTATATTTGATTCCGACTGTAAAACCGCAGAAAATACCAGCGAGAATTAACCAGCGTGTATGTGAAATATCTTTTATCCATTTTGAAAATGCAAACAAAGTAACAAGCGAATAAAATGTGAGACCTAAATCGGTGTATGCCCATGCCGAAACCCATGGAATAGACGGCATACTGATAAACATGGCAACGCTCCACCACGCGGAACGGAAACCGAACAATTCTTGCGTCCAGCCAAAAAGAAGGCTGAGGGTTAACAAAGCAAATGTCATGTGAATCAATTGAGGCGCAGAATCTAAATTAAAAGCAAGCGGGAAAACAAACATCCCCTCTAGTAAAGATGGATACCAATAAGGATGTAAATCAACAAGTTGCACACTGCCATCTCTCAGCCACCAAGCAGGGACAGTTAAGTGATACAGCAAGCCGTCAAATGCTTCAATAGGCGGCGCGAGCGCGAGTAAAAATGAAAATGAAAAAATGATGATAAAGAAAACTGGAATCCAACGCGGTGCATATTTTTTTGAACATATTAAGATTTCAAAAGAACTTTGAAAATCTTGTTTGATAAGTAGTGTATATTTACGCCATGTGAGATAAAAAACAATCACTAACATAGCCAGCAAAAACCATTTATTTCCAAGCCCTGTAACCGCTAAGATAAAACCAAGCAAACCGAGCACCCCCATGCCTAAGCCGATTGAAAATATAATTCTTTGATATGCGCTTACTAAATCAATTTTTATAAATTTACCAAAGATAAAATAACCCAACCCCGCCGAACTGAATACAAACAAAAGCCAGATTGAAATTGTCCCTGTAAGCCGCCCTAAACCGTCAATAACATTTCCCCACACAGGTTTTTGAACAATAAAAAACGCCGCTAATAGAACCGTTAACCAAAAGATAAAAAAAATAGCGATGAAAAAACGATTTTTAGGTCTCATTAATTTTTGATATACTTTATTTGAAACATCATACCATACTCAATTTGGAGACTGTATGAAAAAAATTATTGGACGGATTTTCGTAGGGGTTTTGATTTTGATTGTAGTTGCAGGTGCATCGGGGGCATTTTATTTCAAAAGTTATTTACCAAACACGGTTGCGCCACAATCTTTTCCGCAAGTAGATGGCGAAATTCAAGTAACAGGTTTAGATGCAAAAGTAGATGTTTATCGCGATGCGATGGGCATTCCGCATATTTACGCCAGCACCGCGCATGATTTATTTTTCGCACAAGGCTATGTTCATGCCCAAGACCGCTTCTGGCAAATGGATTTTTGGCGGCACGTCGGCGCGGGTGAATTATCCGAAATGTTTGGTGCGGGTCAAATTGAAACCGATACATTCTTAAAAACTTTAGGTTGGCGAAAAACCGCCGAAGCCGAGTGGGAGCAACTCAGCCCTGAATCAAAAGCCATATTGCAAGCCTATGTGGATGGCGTAAACGCTTACATCAAAGATAAAGAAGCAACTGAGTTAAGCCTTGAATATGCAATATTAGGTTTGCCAATTCTAAGTCCTGATTATGTCATCGAAGAATGGACTCCCATTAATTCATTAACTTGGGGCAAAGCCATGGCATGGGATTTACGCGGAAATTTGGGCGAAGAAATTGAACGCGCCGTTTTACTCAAAACACTCACGCCTGAACAAATCAAACAATTATTTCCTGAATATCCGCAAGACCATCCAGTGATTGTCAATAAAATTGGTGATGGAAAAGCAAACGTAAAACAAGATTTTGCAACTGATTTTGATTATTCATCTTTACCGCTTGATGAAGTTCAACATAACGCTTCATTACTTGACATGGTGCTTGGTGATTGGAACGACGGCATTGGTTCTAACTCGTGGGCTGTTTCTGGCAAACTGACAGATTCTGGAATGCCTTATCTAGCCAACGACCCACATCTTGGCATTCAAATGCCTTCGATTTGGTATCAAGTTGGTTTGCATTGTATTGAGAAAAATAATGAATGCCCATTTCAAGTGACAGGTTTTTCATTTGCAGGTGTGCCTGGCGTGATTATTGGTCACAACGACAAAATTGCTTGGGGCTTTACAAATGTCGGTCCCGACGTGATGGATTTGTATATTGAAAAAGTAAACCCTGAAAATCCGAATCAGTACGAAGTGAACGGCGAATGGGTAGAGTTTGAATCCTACGAAGAGACCCTCTATCCCGTCGGCGGCGAAGCGGTGACGATAACAGTCCGAAGCACACGTCACGGACCCGTTATCTCAGAATCTTATGGTCCGTTAAAAAATGAAGGCGAACCAGATGATGAAGAATTTATTCCATTTAAAGAACGCGCGGGCGTTGAGTTGCCAGAAAATTATGTCATTGCATTAAAGTGGACTGCATTGACACCCTCAACCCCATTTGAAGCGATTTGGGGATTCAATAAAGCCGAAAATTGGGAAGAGTTTCGTGAAGCCGCAAAGAATTTCCATGTGCCTCCGCAAAATTTATTGTATGCAGATGTAGAAGGGAATATTGGCTATCAAATGCCTGGCGATATTCCGATTCGCAAAAATGGAGATGGCACATTGCCCGTGCCGGGCTGGACGGATGATTATGAATGGACAGGCTTTATTCCATTTGAAGAATTGCCTTATACATTTAATCCAGCAGAAGGGTATATCGTCACCGCTAATAATCAAGTGCCACCGCGTGATTATCCGTACTTAGTCACTTACGATTGGGATTATGGTTTTCGTGCCAATCGCATTTTGAATATGATTCAAAACGCGCCTGCAAAAATTGATATTGCTTATTTGCAACAAATGCAAGGCGATTCGTATGATGCCAATGCCGAAGTATTTATTCCAATTATGCAAACAGTTGATTGGCGATTTCCAAAACCAAATGAAGCCATTGCGTTTGATACATTATCTGATTGGGATTATCAAGGCAGAATTGATTCGACCCCTGCGGCGGTGTTCAATGCCTTTTGGCGTGCGTTATTGATTAATACATTCAATGACGATATGCCCGAAGAAAGATATTATCCCGATGGTGGCTCACGTTGGAATGAAATTATGCGAACAATGGCGCAAAACCCCAATGACCCATTTTGGGATGATAAAAGGACAGCAGATGTAGTTGAAACCATGCCAGATATTATAAAAAAATCTTTTTCAGATGGCGTGACAGAATTAGAAAGCATATTTGGCAAAGATGTTTCCACATGGAAGTGGGGTGACATGCACGCTTCTACTTTCCGCAATGGCACGTTAGGTGAATCTGGAATCTTTTTGATTGAAGATTTATTCAATCGTGGACCGTTCCCGACAGGCGGTGGTGAAGCGATTGTCAATGCAACGGGTTGGTCTGTGCGAGATGGTTATGAAACAAACTGGCTACCGTCTATGAGAATGATTGTCGATTTAGGCAATTTAGATAATTCTCAAACCGTTCACACAACGGGGCAATCGGGTCATGCCTATCACCCGCATTATGATGATATGGCTCCGTTATGGGCGAATATCAACTATTATCCAATGTGGTGGAATTTAGATTCAATTATGAATGATAGTGAAGGGCATTTGGTGTTAATGCCGTAAATATTGAAATGAGCGTCACCTTGAAGGTGACGCTCATTTTTTTAATAATGCCAACCACCCACCAACAACTAAACCTATGTAACTGGCAGTTAAATCTAACAAGTCAAAGGTGCGAGTAGAAAAATATTTTTGCGAAAATTCTTCTACACCGATAAAGAAAGCAAGAAACAAAGATGTAAGTACAGCAACCAGTTTTGGGTCACGTTGGGGAAGCGCGCGAATCAAA
>JAEURG010000226.1 GCA_016789345.1 Anaerolineales bacterium
GCATTAGATGTGCAAAGTACAGAGCCAAACGCTTTCACGCAAGATGATGTGGAAGTGCTTTTCACATTAGCCGACCAAGTGGCTGTGGCAATTAACAACGCTACAACCATTGAAGAGGCACGAAATGCTTTAGCAGAAGCGCAAATAGCAATTCGCAAATCTACTTTAGAGGCATGGCAAGTGTTAAGACCTAAAAACTTAAACGTTGGCATGGAATTGAAAGAATCTGCTATTAAGCCAATGGACAACCCGTTACAAGGTGAGCATATTCAAGAAGCCCTTTCCAAAGGAAGGACCGTGTTTACCAATGGAAATGAAAAAGAAAGCAAACTTGCTATTCCAATTCGCCTACGTGGAGAAGTGGTAGGCGTTGTCAATATCAACACACACAATCAACATGAACTGAGTCAAGACGATGTGGAAATTGCCGAGTCGATTGCAGAACGCCTCTCACTCGCTATTGAAAATGCTACTTTGCTTCAAGCCGCACAATACCGTGCAGACCTTGAACGTGTGACAACAGATATCACCAGTCGCATCAGTTCATCTACAAGGTTTGAGACGATTCTACAAACCGCCGCGCAAGAATTAAGCAAAGCATTAGGCGGTTCTGATGTGTTGGTGCAAATTGAACCCGTAGCACTTGAATTAAGTGCTGGCAATGAATGAGATGGTTTTGGAGCTTGTATGACAGAACTTAAGCACGAATCAGAAACTTTATCTTCACAACAGCGTACAGCCAAACTAGTCACATTAATTCTTTTTGTATTAATGACACTAGTTTCTATATACACGCTATTTTTTGTGACGGCTGAAGATAAAACAATTATTGATAATATTATGATGCCCTGCGTAGCATTAAGTGCAGGCTATGGGTATTATTTATCTCGTAAAGGTAATCATGAACGTGGCATCTATGTGCTTCTGGCTGTAATTTCCATAGCATCTCTTTTGTATCCATTAGCGGCAGACAATGTAGGGTGGCAAACTGCAATTGTGATGGCACTGATATCCACCGCAATTGCTAATGGAACTTTGCCACCTCAATCTGCAACTAGAATATCAATTGGTGCTTTTGTCTTTGCAATTTTGATAGTGCTTATTGAATTGTTTGCACCTGGGGCAACAAGTATTCCTACTACTTCGGCATCCATTGTCGTTACAGCAGTTTTAGCAATTATTTATTTGGGAATTATTTTTTATCGCTTCCGCCAATATGCTTTACAGACAAAACTTATCATCACATTTATCGCATTGAGTATCATCTCGGTAAGCGCAGTAGCATTTGCTATTAACCGTTTGATTCTAGGTGAACTAACTACCAGAGTAAACGAACAGTTAACCGAAGTAGCAAACACTTCAGCAACTTCTATTAGTCAAGAATTAATTTCGCAAATAAATCTACTTCAAACACTTTCACTCGATGCTTCTTTGAAAAATACCCTTGCTGAAAGAACTCCAAATAATGATTTGTCAGAAATTGAAAGGCTTGACCAATCATGGCGACAAGCGGTTAATGCAAACAATACAAATCAATTGATTCGTTCTGTTCTTCAAAATAAATTATCCGCCACATTACTTGAGTTCAAGTCAAAATTCCCTGCGCATGTAGAAGTATTTGTGACAGATATCAATGGTGCCAATATTGCTTCAACTGATATTACTTCCGACTACTATCAAGCCGATGAAGAATGGTGGCAAAAAGCCTATAACAACGGACGAGGCGCGGCTTTTATTAGCCAGCCGATTTTTGATAGAAGTACAGAGACACTTTCAGTACAAATGGCTGTGCCAATTTTCGATGCACAAAACGAAAACATTCTAGGCATTCTGCGTACAACCGTTAATTTGGAAATACTTGTGCGCATATTGGAATTGGGTAGACCCGGTGAAACTGGTCGCACTGAAATTTATTTACCCGATGGAAGAGAATTAGAACTTCATCTTGAAGAAGATGGAGAAGTTGAATTAGAAGTTGAAGATGCCCCATTAGATATTATTGAAATGCTTAAGCAGAATCAAATGTTCATGGATACAGTTCACGATGGCGAACTTGTTTTGGTTGCACAATCATTCTTGTCAACACAAGAAGAAACACCTGCCGCAAATGCTCTGCAAAATTTAGGTTGGCGTGTGGTTACATTACAAAGCCGTAACGATGCCTTAGAAACTGTAGCAAATGTAGCGCGCCTATCACAATTAATTGGTCTCGCCGCTATTGCACTTGCAAGTTTATTAGCTGTCTTAATGACGCAATACCTAACCAGACCCATTGCACGCCTGACACAAATTGCAGAACAAGTTTCATCTGGCAATTTACAAGCACGGGCTGAGGTCGAATCGCCAGACGAAATTGGCACACTGGCAACTTCGTTTAATCGTATGACTAATCAATTAAGCGAAATCTTGCTCAACCTTGAAAAGCGTGTTGCCGAAAGAACCACCGACTTAGAAATCGCACGTCGCCAAAGCGATAAACGTGCCAACCAACTTTTGGCAGTTGGTGAACTTTCTAAATTTGTCAACAGTGAACAAAACGTAGGGACTCTACTTGCGTTAGTCACACGTTTGGTCAGCGAACGTTTTGGTTTTTATCACACAGGCATTTTTCTACTTGACGACACAAAACAATATGCAATTTTACAAGCCGCGAACAGCGAAGGCGGTCAGGCAATGTTGAAGCGTGGACACAAACTAAAAGTCGGCGAAAGCGGAATCGTCGGCTATGTAGCCCGCTTCGGGCAACCACGCATCGCGCTAGATGTCGGGCTTGATGCGGTTTACTTCAACAACCCCGACCTCCCCACCACCCGTTCCGAAATGGCACTCCCACTCAAATTGCGTGATGAAGTCATCGGTATATTAGATGTACAAAGCGAGAAACCTGGTGCCTTTACAGAAGATGATGCCAACACCTTAAGCATTTTGGCAGACCAAATTGCTATCGCCATTGAAAATGCCCGCTTATTCTCACAAACTCAAACCACTTTGAGCGAAGTACAAGCCTTGTATCGTCAAAACTTGCAAGAAGGTTGGAAAACCTTCAGCCGCGAAGAAGGAATGGTAGGATTCGTCCAAAGCCTTTCTGGAGGCAAGAAAATAACTGAACCAGTTGGCTCGGCAGAAATTCAACAAGCCTTGAATCGTGGCGAAACGATGGTAATTCAACCCAACGGAAAATCTGAAGAACCTGCTATTGTGGTGCCAATTAAACTTCGTGGTCAGGTGATTGGTGTGATGCGCATTAAAGCACCAGAACAAAATAAACAATGGACCACCAATGAAATCAATCTTTCAGAAGCAGTTTCAGAACGTCTATCACTTGCGCTTGAAAACGCCCGCCTCATTCAAGAATCACAACGCCAAGTGATTAAGGAACAAGCCATTAGCGAAATCACGAGCAAAATTGGTTCGTCTATTAACTTAGAAAATGTCTTGCAAACCGCAGTAGAAGAGTTAGGGCGTTCCATCCCCGGCTCAGAAGTCATCATCAAATTGAAAGAGGATAATGTCAATGGAGGCTCAGGATAAGATGAATAACTTTAGCCTTCGCTTCATTAATTGGTTTAATCGCCTCAACCTACGCTCCAAATTGACTCTCAGCAACATGCTGATTACTCTCTTCGTCATTTTGAGTTTAGGTGCGTATGTATATTACCGAACGCAACAGGCAGGCATTCAATTAACCTCGCAACTTGAAGAAAATATCCGTGACAGAGTAGAAGAAAACTTAGCATCTACCAGTAGCGAACAAGCGGCATTGTTAAATAGTTTTTTTACCACCTTAAGTGGTGATACTGCCGTTATAGGTTCTACTGTTGAAGATATTTTGAATAAACGCACTAGCCTTGATAATGGCATGTATTGGGATGCAAACACATCACTGCTACGCTTGGAAAACGGCAGTTGGGATAATGATAATAATGAAGAATCTTCTATCTTCATCCCAGCTGATGTGCCACTAACTGACACACTCGTTCGAAAATTAAATTCGCTCAAACATACCGAATTAATGATACCGTCATTCCTTGAAGACAACCCGGATATTGTGGCAATTTATTTCGGTGGCATATTAAAAGAAACAGTTTACTATCCAAACATTGATTTGGCTAATATCGTTCCACCAGATTTTGACGTGACCGGACGTGTTTGGTATGTGGATGCTAACCCTCAAAACAACCCAGAAAGAAAAGTGGTTTGGTCTACACCCTATCAAGATGCGGCGTTAAACGGCTTGGTAATTACTACAAGTGTACCTGTATACAATTCTCAAAATAGATTCCAAGGCGTTGCTGCCATGGATGTGCAGTTGAATCAAATCACCGATGTGGTTGGGAATATTCGCGTCGGCGAAACAGGTTATGCTTTTCTAGTAGATGCAGAGAATCGCTTAATGGCATTACCATCACAAGGCTATATTGACTTTGGCATTACGGATGCCACTCAAAACTTTGGTCAAGTAATGGATGTATCTACGTTGCCTGATGCCCCTGTAGAGTTGTTTGAAATTTTGAATCAAGTTTCCGCTGGAGAAAGAGGCGTTTTTAATATCGCATTAAACGGAAATGAAAGATTTGTCGCATTTCAGCAAGTACCAGAAGTGAATTACAAATTAGTCATTGTGGTTCCATCAAATGAAATGTTAACTGAAACCGCGATTGTTAACAGCCAAATTCAACAAGAGACTAGAAACACAATTGCAATTAGTCTTTTATTAATCGCAGGTATTTTTGTTTTAGCTTCTATTACATCACTCGCTATTGGAAATAGGTTAACTACTCCTTTACAATCGTTGACACGTGTTGCCAACGAAATTATTGCCGGTAATTTTGATGCTAAAGCAGAAGTTGAAACAAAAGATGAAATCGGTACACTTTCGACTACATTGAATTCGATGACCGCCAATATCAAAGACATGGTGCAGTCACTCGAACAACGAGTTCACGAACGAACTGCCGAACTACAAGAATCTTTGGAAAAGAACGAACGACGTAGCAAACAATATGAAGCCATTGCTAAAATATCGCAAGCCATTAATGCCACGCAAAATTTACAGGAACTTTTGCCGCAAATTTCACAAGTGATTAGCCAGCAATTTGGTTTTTACCATGTTGGTATTTTCTTAAATGATGCTGGGCAACAATATGCTGTATTAGGCGCCGCAAACAGTGAAGGTGGCAAACGCATGTTAAAACGCGGACATCAATTAAAAATTGGTGAACAAGGCATTGTGGGTTATGTAACTGGAACAGGCAGACCACGCATCGCGTTAGACGTGGGAAGTGATGCGGTTTACTTCAACAATCCAGACCTTCCAGAGACGCGCTCCGAAATGGCACTCCCATTGACAATTGCTGGTCAAATCATCGGCGCGTTAGATGTGCAAAGCACAGAATCCGACGCCTTCACAGAAGAAGATGTGGAAGTATTAAATACATTAGCAGAACAAGTAAGTTTGGCGATTCAAAACGCCCGCTTATATGAACAAACCCAAAAATCGCTCGCCGAAGCAGAAGCAGTTTCACGTCAATACTTCACTGAAACATGGAAGTCTCTTTCACAAGAAAGCCGAATTGCTGGGTATCGTTACACCCCCGCTGGCACTGCTCCAATTTCAGAAGATAACCTGCCTGAAATCGCAAACACAGACCGAAGAAGCATTACAGTACCAATTATCATTCGCGGGCAAACAGTTGGTGAACTAGCCGTGCTTGTGCCAAAGCAAGAACACATCAAAGCCGACCAAATGGACTTGATTCATGCTGTAGCAGACCGTGTCGGTATCTTTGCTGAAAACGCAAGGCTATTCGATGAAACCTCGCGCCGTGCAGAACGCGAACATTTAGTATCAGATATTACGGCAAAGATTCGCTCAACCAACGACCCGCATGAAATGCTAGAAACAGCCATTCAAGAATTGCGTCAAGCCTTAAACGTCTCGCGTATTGAAATTGTGCCGCAAAAAGTCACGTCATCAGATAAATAACAAAAAGTAATTTTGTGTAATTGAAATAAAGAGGAATTATGTTAAAAACAATCGCAGTATCAAATGAAAAAGGTGGCGTGGCAAAAACCACCACTACCCTTTCACTCGGCGCGGCACTAGCAGAATTAGGCAACCGCGTTCTATTAATTGACCTAGACGCGCAAGCCAACCTCACTTTAGGTGTTGGCTTTGAACCTGGCGAGGCTGAATTAACCTCCAGCCATATTATGCTAGATAACACACCAATACTAAGCGTGCGCCGCAAAACCGAAATTGAAAATTTAGATTTGATTCCATCCAGTTCGCGTATTGAAACATCCGAGCAATTTTTACCAGTGCGTACTAACTACACAACCATTTTACAAAGAGCCATCAAAGGCACGCCAAACCTACCGTATGATTACATTGTGCTAGATTGCCCGCCCGCGTTAGGTGCTATTACCCGCAATGCGCTCGCCGCCGCAGATATATTATTAATTCCAACCCAAGCAGAATATTTTTCTGCTTATGCTTTACGAAACATGATGGGCTTAATTCGCAGAACGCGCGAAGTGGATAACCCAAATCTCGCTTATCGAATCTTAGTCACCATGTTGGATAGAAGAAATAAAACACATCGTAACATTCATGAACAATTGAGAAGCACATTTGGCACAGGTGTATTAAGCACTGTTATCGAGTTAGATACAAAATTACGCGAAAGCCCAATTGCAGGGTTACCCATTACACACTATAAATCTGGCGCGCGCGGCTCTACACAATACCGCGTGTTAGCCCAGGAGTTAATGGAATATGTCAAAGAAACAGAAAACAAACAAGCGGCTTGATAAGCTCTTTCAGGATATTCAACCCGAAAACAATGATTCGGGAAAAAAGACCAAGCCCACGGTCAAGAAAGAAGCGAAAACCGCTCCGCCTCTTTCTACGCCCAAGCCTGTTTCTAAATCTGATAGCGTTTCTCTAGCCCCAGCAAAATTACCCGCCATCAAACAAACTGGCAAATTAGTCTTGCCAGAAATTGTAGCACCCATGCCTGATTCAAATGGCGACTCTATTTATGCCGCTAATTTCCAAGTGAGTGAAACGGATTGGGCAACCTTACGCCTCATTGACGAAACTGGAAACCGCGCTTGGACAACCGATGAGCAGTTGTTGATTAAGCAAGTTACCGACCAACTTTCATTGGCATTAGAAAATGCCCGCTTATTTCAAGAAACACAAAGACGTGCACAAGAGTTAACCGTTGTAAACCAAGTCGTTTCATCTGTCTCGGCTTCGTTAGATTTGAAAACCACACTCCAAACGATTGCAGATAATTTAGCGCAATTACTAAATGCAGGTCATGTTGGCATTACATTAATGAATGAAGATAAGACTCAACTCACTCTGACTGCTGATGCAAGTGTAAATTTTGAACGTTCAAATGATATTGGTTTAACAATTCCAATTAAGGGGAGCCCAGCCACCGAAGAAGTGATTCGCTCGCGTAAGCCTTTGTTCATCAAAGATGTGGAAAATAATCCGTTGACTGCGAATATCAAAGAAATCCTCAAACAACGCGGCACAAAAAATTTATTGATATTGCCCTTGCTGGCTGAAGATGAAGTGATTGGAACCATCGGCGTAGATTTTTATGAGCCAGAACGTGTTGTTACAAAAGATGAAGTTGGTATTCTCGAAACAATTGTATTCCAAACAGCAACTGCCATTCAAAAAAGTCAACTATTTGAAAAAATTGAGCAATCAGAAACAAACCTGCGTGCATTATTTTCTGCGATGGACGATGTAGTAATGGTAGTTACAAAAGATGGAAAGTATGACCAAGTTGCTAACACAAACCCATCTGTTATGTTTCGCCCCGCCAGTGATTTGGTTGGGAAATATATGCACGAAATATTAGACAAAAAACTGGCTGATTATTTTGTAGAGAGCATTCAAAAGACTCTTGCAGGGACAGATAGAGTCCAAATTGAATATGAATTAGAAGTTGAAGGTGAAAAAAGCTGGCGTTTAGCAAATCTCACTAAACTTTCAGAAGACAAAGTGTTCTGGGTAGCAAGAGATATTACCGAACGTAAAAAAGCAGAAGAAGCCATTCAACGCCGCAACCAATATTTGGCTGTGTCTGCTGAAATTGGAAAAATCGTTACCTCTACCTTAGACCTTAACACAATTTTTGCGAAAACGGTAAGCCTCATTACAGAACGCTTTAATTTTTATCACGCCGCTATTTTTATTTCAGAAGAAACAGGCTTCAATGCAGTCTTACGCGAAGCCACGGGTGAAGCAGGGGCTGAAATGAAAAAGGCTGGTCACTCACTAGCCATTGATGATAAATCTATTGTGGGCAAAGTTTCATCCAATGGTGAGCCAATCATCGTCAATGATACAGCGCAAGACCCACTTCATAAATTCAATCCATTGCTTCCAGAAACACGGGCAGAAGCCGCAATTCCGCTACGAATTGGGTCACGCATTATCGGTGTCATTGATATTCAATCTAAAAGCGCAAATGCCTTTTCAGAAGATGAAATTTCAGTTCTACAAACCTTAGCCGACCAAGTGGCTGTGGCAATTGATAACGCACGTTCGTTTGAACTTTCACAACAAGCCGTGATGGAAATGCGTGAGATTGACCGCTTAAAGAGTCAATTCCTCGCAAACATGAGCCATGAATTGCGCACGCCTTTGAACTCCATCATCGGTTTTTCGCGCGTCATTCTTAAGGGGATAGATGGTCCTGTTACTGAATTAATGCAACAAGATTTGACAGCAATTTATAACTCTGGTCAACATTTGCTTGGTCTCATCAACGATATTCTTGACCTCGCCAAAATTGAAGCGGGCAAAATGGAGTTGGCATTTGACGAAGTCAATATCACCGATTTATCAGCCAGTGTATTATCTACGATGAGCGGTTTGATTAAAGATAAATCAATTCAAATGAAACGCAATATTGAACCTGATTTACCGCCCGTCAAAGCCGATGCGATACGTATTCGTCAGGTTATGATTAACTTGCTATCGAACGCGGCAAAGTTCACAGAAGAAGGTGAAATTACCGTCGAGGTTGGTTTATTCAAAAACAATGGGCGCAATGAAGTTAAAGTAAGCGTAATTGATACAGGCGCAGGTATTTCCAAAGCCGACCAAGAAAAACTCTTCCAACCATTTTCACAAGTAGATGCTTCACCCACACGCAAAACTGGTGGTACAGGTTTAGGTTTATCTATTTGTAAACAATTAATCAATATGCACGGCGGTGAAATTTGGGTTGAATCGGAAGAAGGCAAAGGCAGTAAATTCCATTTCACCTTGCCAATTTATCCAAAAGAAGGCGAAACCATTGCTGGAGAAAAAGTCATTTTAGCAATTGATGATGACATGCAAGTCATCAGTTTGTACGAGAGATATTTGCATCCTCAAGGCTATCAAGTTGTCCCGTTAACAGATGCGTCTCGTGCGGTTGAAAAAGTCAAACAACTCAAGCCATTTGCCATCACATTAGATATTATGATGCCCGGCATCGAAGGCTGGACAGTTTTGGATGCTTTGAAAAGTGACCCCGATACGCGTCACTTCCCCGTCATTATTTGTAGCATCATCGAAGATTTAGAAAAAGGATTCAATCTCGGCGCATCAGATTATTTAGTAAAACCAATTCTTGAAGAAGATATTGTGAATGCGTTAGATAAATTAAATACAGACGGCTCAATTCGTGAAGTGTTAATTATTGACGACAACCCAAATGACCTACGTTTGATTGGAAAAATGCTGACAGATGATGGCAGATATAAACCGATTCTGGCAGACAGCGGACAAAGTGGTTGGAACATTATCAAATCGGGCAACCCGCCTCATGCCATTATCCTCGACTTGTTTATGCCAGACCTCGACGGATTCCAACTCCTCGAAAAATTACAAGGCGATAAAAAACTGCGCGAGATTCCTACAATTGTAATAAGCGGTATGGAAGTGACCGTAGAACAAAAAAATCAATTGAAGGAATTTGGTCAGCGGTTGTTAACCAAAGGTTCTTTCAACGAGAAAGAATTACTCACATCGATTCAAAGGTCATTGGAAAGAATTCAAAATTCAAAATAAATGATATGATTTGACTACGCCGCCGTAAACGGCGGCGTAATTATTTTACTCATCAGGAGACTCACTCAACGTGTCCTTCATCATTAAATGCCTAGACTGTGGGCATAATGCACCCTACTACCCTACTTCTACCACTTGCCCAAAATGTAACAGCCAATGGCGTGAAGCAGAATATGATTATGAATTAATCGGGAAAACATTGCTTTCCAAATTAGTTGGAAGAAGTTCAGACTTATGGCGCTATAAAGAATTATTGCCAGTCCGAAATCCAAATATCAGCCTCTCATTGGGCGAAGGTAATACACCTTTAGTACGTGCTGTGAATTTGGGGATGATGCTCGGTTGCCCAAACATTTACATCAAAGATGAACGTCAAGGACCAACAGCTTCTTTCAAAGACCGTCAGGCGGCAGTAACAATTGCGGCATTAAAAGAAGCAGGGATTACAGAATTGGTCGCCGCTTCTACCGGGAACGTGGCAATTGCTTACTCTGCGTATGCCTCTCGCGCAGGGATGAAGTTGTGGGCATTTGTCACCAGCCTTGTGCCCGGAGTCAAGATGCGTGAAATCGCATTGTATGGCAGTCAGGTTATCAAAATCACCGGCTCGTATGACCAATGTAAACAAGTGGCAGCAGAATTTGCACGTCAAAGAAAATTATATTTAGATATGGGTGCCAGAACAATTACGTCTATTGAAGCAATGAAAACAATTGCTTTTGAAATTTCTGAACAACTCACTGCCATTCAAGGAGAAGGCGAATCAACCCCATGGCGCACACCTGATTGGTATGTGCAAGCAATCAGTGGTGGTATGGGACCAATTGGTGTTTACAAAGGTTTTCGTGAAATGCAACAAATGGGCTGGACGGATAAAGTCCCTGCCTTTGCGCCGATTCAAACCGATGGCTGTGCCCCAATGGTCAATAGTTGGAAAAAAGGATTAGAAAAAGCAGAACCAGTATTAAATCCAAAAACAAGAATTGAAACTTTAGCCACCGGTGACCCCGGACGTGCTTATGAATTTTTGCGAGCACATGTCAATAACACAAATGGTGTGTTTGAAAGTGTTAGTGATGAAGATGCTCATCGTGCTATGCACGTGTTAGCAAAAATGGAAGGCATTTCCGCTGAGCCTGCCGCTGGTGTAGCCTTTGCAGGTTTGTTCAAATTGATTCGCGCGGGAGTTATCAAGCCAAGTGATACTGTCGTGGTGAATTGCACAGGCCACACGTTACCTGCTGAACCGATTGTGTTAGGCGATAACTGGTCACGCGATGTCAAATTCCCATCTACCGAAACGCCTCAAGAAGGTTTGCTATCCGCATTAACAGAAGTAGCCCCAGAACGATTCCCACGAATTGTGATTGTAGAAGATACAACCGAAGCACGCCGTTTGATTCGACGCATTTTACAATCGCAAGGTAATTTTACAATTTTAGAAGCCGCCAATGGTCGAGAAGGTTTGGAATTAATTCAAAGTGAATTACCTGATTTAGTTGTGATTGATTTAATGATGCCTGAAATGGATGGCTTTACTGTTATTGAAGAACTTCGTAAAAAACAAGAGACTGCTACTATCCCCGTCATTGTTGTGACGGCGAAAGAACTAACTCCTGATGAAAAAAGTCGTTTAGGAGGGCATATCCAAGCTTTGTTACAAAAAGGTGACTTTTTGAATGATGAGTTTCTCGAAGAAGTAAAATCACTCATTAAGTAACAAAAATGAATACAACACATCCGCAGATTGTGTTCATTAACAAAGGTTGATATTCTTGTTAAAAAAACAAACTGCCGGAATTACAGCGGCTTTTAGTTCTGCACTATTTTTAGGAATGGCTCCCGTATTCGGGAAACTTGCCATC
>JAEURG010000229.1 GCA_016789345.1 Anaerolineales bacterium
TTTTGAAATAAAATAAAAAAAGACACGCACAAATATTCGCGTGTCTTTACTCAACAAAGTTTTTTATCATCTCGAAATAAGCGCATAACGGCATTACCTCTATAATGCGAGTATAGTCCTTTTCAAAAAAAAGTCAATCACCAAATTGATTTTGATATGCTTTCGTATGGCAATCGTAAGGTGAAATTTATTTGATTTTTATTTTTAATGCGATGACCATTCAATCTATAACCTAATTACAACTTAATTTGACTACGCGCATCTTTCTTGACCTGCAACCTGTTTGCTAAATCCCCAACCTCCTACCAGCCCACACACTCACCCATGTTGTGATTCCGCACAAAATTGTTCCCCAAGCCATATCCACCACAGTAACTAAAAGGGTCCAATCGCGTAAAGTTGCAAAATTGGTTAAATCATACGTCGCGTATGTGATTAATCCAAACAACGCGCCTCGAATTAAATAATTTGAGTCATTTTTCTTAACTGCTGGCTCAACTACAAAAAATAACAAACCATAGATATACAGCAAATAAAAAATCCCGGCCACGAGGAAGTTAGCATTATCCGCCATCAAATGACCAATTTGTGAGCGATAAAACGACGGCGCAACTAATCCAAGCCAGAATGAGTCAATAGCGAGGAATGTAATTAAAGTGATGAAGTAAAGTTTGAGATTCATTTACTTATTCTTTTTCGGTTTAGATTTAGTCACAACTTTTTTCTTCACAGCAGGTTTTTTGACTTCTTTCTTAACAACTGCTTTTTTAGCCGTAGTTTTTTTAGAAACTGTTTTCTTTACCACTGAAAGTTTTTTCTTAGCGACGGCTTTTTTCTTTCCACTTTCTACTTTCTTCTTTCCTACTGCTTTCTTAGCAACTGCCTTTTGCTTAATTTCTTCTTTACTGCCAAACATCTCCACCCACTTCTCATCCATAGATTTAACCCCTGCTCCATTTAAGTTACTATTCAATATTCCCCATTCATTGCTATTCACAAATCTAAAATCCATAAAGGCGTGGCATTGATATGCTCCTAACTCAACATATAAACCACTTTCCCAAATCTCTTTACAAGAGCGGATGTATTCCAGTTGAGATGCATAATCTTTGAAAATAACATATCCATTTTTCGGCAGGCTTAAACCGTCAGCCAATTGACTGCGTTTTAATTTTCCACTGGATTTATCTAATGCTGAAATGGAATTTTTTATCCAGCCTCGTGTGTCACCAAATTTGTTGTGATAGATAATCAGTCCGCGCTCGTCAGCAAGTTTATTGAAATAAGCGAACACGTTTTCATCTTTTCCACCGTTGAGCAGATTAAAGTCGAAGAAAAGAAAATGTTGAACGTCAGCAAACAACTGTCGGCGATGAAGAAGCGGAAAGATTCTCCATTCGTGGGCTTGAATCAAATTATCATCTTGTGTTTCATTTAATTTGGGGCGGCGAAATTCCATGCCATATTTTTCTGTGAAGCCTTCAACTTGTCCGTGACCAAACATAGGCAAGCCAGGCAATGTAGCGAGCAATGTGCATATTCCAAAATATTTATCGCCATTGCCAAATTGTTCAATGGCTGTTTTTTCATCAGGGTTGTTCATGAAGTTGACATAACGCTTGAGAATTTGCGGGTCAAACTCCAAAGTATTTTTTATTGCCATGCGATATTTTGAATTATCTTCATCGCGAAGCATGTGCATAAACGCGGAGTTATAGACACGATGCATTCCAAGCGTGCGAACAAAATAACCTTCCATTAACCAAAAGGCTTCGGCGAGCAACAATGTATCGGGAACTTCGCTTGCAACTCTATCAACGACTTCACGCCAAAATTCATGCGGAATTTTTTCTTCAAACTCAGCTTTGCTTAAACCAAATTGCGCGCGTGATGGAATCGCTCCACCTGCACCAGGTTCAGGAAACCATAAGCGTTGAATATGTTTTTTTGCAAGCGTCATTGCGGCATCAAAACGAATGACTGGAAAATTTCTAGCAACATGCAAGATGACTTGTATCACCGCTTCGCGCACTGCGGGGTTGCTGTAATCAAGCTGGGCAGTATCATTCCACGGGAAAGATGTGCCATCGTTACCATGGTAGATGTATTTCAAATCACCTGTTTGCAAATCACGGCGTTGAAAGACAACTGCCGCATCAGTTTTATCGTAATAATGGTCTTCGAGATGAATGCTGACCCGTAAATCATCTGAAAGATTTTCTGATTTGAATGAATAAGATGAATACGGCGAAAACGGCGAAGATAAAAACCAATCGGGATGTTCAATCACCCATTGCGAATCAATGCCCATGTGATTCGGCACCATGTCGGCAGACAAACGAATGCCTTTATCCCATGCGCGCGTGCGTAAGCTTTCTAACGCGCTCCATCCACCTAAATCATTTGCAATATCATAAGAATATAAAGAATAAGCAGAGGCAACTGCATCGGCTTGACCCATGCGTTGCTTTATTTTTTGCGAGGCTTTGCTTCTTTCCCATAAGCCGATTAACCACAAGCCTGTAAAGCCCCGCGATTTTAATACATCTAATTCTTCATCAGGAATTTCGTTGAGGTATTTAATTTCACGATTATATTTTTTAGAAAGTTGAGCAAGCCACACATACGTATTTTTTGCTATCAAAACTAAACTTGGCATCCATGCTTGGTCTGGACTGTATCTTTCGTATTCGGCATATTCTGCGCCAGAAAAGTTTGGAACAACCGCTTCAGTAGTGAAAGTGTCGGCTGGGTTTTGCTTACGGATGATTTCTTCTTTGATGTAATCTAAGCCTCGTAAAATTCTGGCTGAAAATTCTTTTCCGAGCAAACGCCCCCATTTTTCTAACATAAACAACAATTGACCTTCCAGCGAATCAGGCGAGGCGTTGATAGCGCCTGTCAAAATATCGTTTAATGATTCGCCGTCTGATAAGCCTGGCTGATTTGAAAAGAAGTTTTGAAGTAATGTCAAAACTTCTTTATACGGTGTGGATTGTAAAGATGAATCATCGAATAAATCTAAGTATGGCTTAATCGCTGGATTGTTATTGGCATTATGAATTAGCATCATTTCTTCGATGGTGGCGAAACGCACGCCACGACCAAAATCTGCGGCATCAGGCAACTTGGTAGAAAGGTAAATACCAGCGTTCATCTCCCCTTTGAATACGGCTTTAGGCGGAAATTCCTCTGTAAATTTGGTTAATATCAAATCATATTTTGAGCCAAGGTTAGATTGTAAATGTCCCATTGCTCGCCCCATGATTCCTGTGTAACGGCTGTGAAAATGCTTGAGTAGGATGTGATAGGCTTCATCTAGCAAAGAGATGGCATATAGGTCAGTAGCAGGCACGGGGCCAGAGCGAAGCGCAGACATTTGCGAGGCAAAAGCTCGGGCGGAGGTCAAATCTGTAAACACTACATGCCCATCTGGGCGAAAAAAATCTTGAGAAAAATTGTATTTAATGCGGGATTGGCGGTTCGTCAGCATAACAACAATGATAACCGATTAACGATTGATTTCGAGTAAAATTTAGGCACATTATGGAGACATCGCTGATTCAATTCACCCTTTTGTTGTTCGTTGCCGCGCTGTATTTGCCAGTGATTTTCTTTACGCTTCAACGGCGGGATGAAGCGCAAGCGTTTGCGACGTGGTTGGTGGTGTTATATGCCTTAATCGCCATGGTGATTAACGTCACAGAGGCGGTTTGGCAAAATCAGAATGATGCGTTTCTGTTCATCGGCATCAATACCTACATTGCCTTTACGTTGGTTGCGGTTTTGATGATTGCCCTGCAAACGTTTTTGAAAAATGAAATCTGGTGGCTATGGCTCGGCTTTTGGCTATTTTGGGGATTAGGTTTAGCATTAATCTTAACTAACGCGCTTGATTTATCCGATATTGTTTGGACGAATGGCAATTTTATTTTATATCGTTCACGCCTCGGTCCCGCTTGGGCAATTTTAGGCTGGCTGATTCTTATTATTTCAATGATATTAAGTTTAGCCAATGCCAATCGGCAAACCCGTCAGCCGTTATTGCGTAACCGTTTGAATTATTGGCTGATACCTATTTTCTTTTCACTCGTTGGCGATATTTTATTATTCTCTGGCGTTTATATTCTCACTCAGCCGTTTCGTTTAGCAACTGCTATCGGCATGGCGTATGTCGTCATCACCCATTATGTACCAGACTTAAAAAATAATTTACGCCGCGCACTCATTTATCTACTGAGCATTCTTGCCATTGTTGGTTTTTATATTGGGGTCTTTCTGCTCATTCAAGCGTTTTTTGGCAGAACACCAGGCTTCAACCCTATTTGGGCAGGCGCATTTGTAGCATTGCTCATTGCAATTATTTTTCCACCGCTTACAGCCCGTGTTTCAAAAGCCGTCACCAAATGGATGAAAGGCGACCAATACGATGCCAGTGCTACTATTCATCAGTACAGTCAAAACATTAGCAATATTTTAGATATGGACAGGCTTGCTAGCATTGCTGTCGGCATCATGCTCGAAGTGATGCAAATTGAACGTGGCTTTTTGTTTTTGGTAGATACAGAACGTCAAGCCGATGGCAAACGCGTGTATAAAATTCGTTCTGCCCGTAGCCCCGAAGAAAGACAAATTGTGGCGGTTGAATTACAAGAAGATGGAATCATCGCTTCATTCTTAACGCGCGAGGGAAAACCGCTTCTACAATATGACCTCGACCTGTTGCCTGCTTTTCGAAATGCTTCTACCGTCGAGCGGAATTGGTTCTCGCAGTTGCGTACCGAGGTTTATATTCCCATCTTTGCTAAAAAACAATGGATTGGTTTATTAGCCTTTGGTGCAAAGTTAAGCGGCAATCGCTTTACACAAGAAGACTTAAACGTATTAAGTGCACATGCCAACCAAACCGCCGTTGCGCTTGAAAATGCTCGCTTGGTAGATAACTTGATGAGCCTCAACCAAGAACTACGCAGTGCCAGACGCGCTTTAGAAAGAAATAATCAAGAACTGCAACGCATTGACCAAGCCAAATCTGATTTCATTAGCATTGCATCACACGAGTTACGCACGCCCCTCACCGTGATGAAAGGCTATACCGAAATGATGATGGAAGATAACAGATTAGACTCAAGTCTTAAAAACATGGTCAAGAAAATGAACGAAGGCACGATGCGTTTGCACGAAATTATGGATTCGATGTTTGATGTGGCACAAATTGACTCACGCTCACTCAAACCGCATCTACAACCTGTGGATTTGGGTAAATTAATTCATGACGTTTGCGTAGAACAATCGAAGACTGCAAATGAACGCGAGCAAAAAATTACAGTGGCTTTGCCTCCGCTTCCGCAAGTGAAAGCAGACCAAAACTTATTAAAGAAAATGTTTCATCACTTAATTCGCAATGCGATTAAGTTCACGCCCAATGGCGGCAAAATTACAGTGATTGGAAATCAAATTCCACCTGTTATTAATTTACCAAATGGTGGTGTAGAAATTACCATCATTGATACTGGTGTAGGCGTTGACCCAAATTTACGCGAGACTATTTTTACCAAGTTTTATCAACCCGGTGAATTAGGAAAACACTCTACTAGCAAAAGCAGATTCAAAGGCGGCGGTGCTGGGCTTGGACTTGCTTTATCTAAAGGAATCATCGAAGCACATGGCGGAAAAATTTGGGTCGAAAGCCCTGGCTATGATGAAGTCAACTTCCCCGGTAGTCAATTCCATATCATCTTGCCGTTAGAGAAATTAGAAAACGGTCAAATGCATAAGATAAGTGACAGTGTGAAATACGGGTTAAAAAGTGAAAACGAAGTGCGGACTTAAGTCCGCGCTCCTATATTTCTTTTTTATACACGCGATTATTTTTATATTCCACCCCATTCAAGTTTTTCAAATCAGCACGCATTTGCTCAGTGGTTTCGGCAACTTGCGTCATCTCTACATGGGAGAATTGACTAAATTCCAATAATGTTTTTCCCATTGCATAATATAACAAAGCATTTCCGCCATGCCCTTGATGTTCGGGCAGAATTCCCATGCCATTCACAGAGACTGTATTGGTACGACGAATTTCCAGCAAAATATCAAGCAGACCAAACGGAAACAGTTTTCCCCTAGCACGTTGAAGCGCGGCACTTACATCATGGAATGCAAATAAAAATCCGACCACATCTTCGCCATGCACAATAATTTTTATCAGACGATAATCTGCAATCGTCATAATATTTTCAACCACAAAATCAATTTCACGTTGCGTGAGCGGATAATATTCCCAATTGTTTACAAAGGCATTGTTATACGCCAAGCCAATTCGGTCTGCCCATTTCAATAATTCTTTTTTACTTTTGAAAGTTTTGATTTCAAGATTGCCACGTTGCATTACACGCTCTGCAATTTTTTGCACACGCTCTGGCATTTGAAATTTATCAGCAGGAAGATAGCACGATACAAAATCCACCTCTTTGATGAAACCCTGCGCTTCAACCAGTGACTGATAATAGGCGTGGTTGTAATTTAACATGGTCATGGTCTGGCGATGTTCATGCCCAAAAATTAAAGTTCCATATCCATCAAGCGGACCCATTCCCTTGGGACCAATCACAGTATTTAAACCACGTGCTTTTGCCCAATCAAATACTGTATTGAATAAGGCAGTTGCAGTTTTGATATTATTTTCACATTCAAAAAAATAAAAATCAGCGGTTTTTTCGTTATGGTATTGATTGAACGGTTTGTTTTCAATCGCGGCGATGCGACCGACATCTTTACTATCTCGTACAGCAATAAAAAAATCTACACCCGAATGTTCATGGAATGGATGTTTTTTACGGTTTAATTGATTGTAGGCATCAATATTTAAGGGAGGAACCCATTGCGGGCAATTTGCATAAATTTGATAGGGCAATTCTACAAAACGCTTGACTTGCTTTTTATCCTCAGTATCCACTTTTTCAATAATCAGCATGAATGCCTCCGTGTAGAGATAAACCCATAAACTAGTAAATCGTTTTACACTTCTCCAGTATCTAGCCCGCTATTCTTGCCCATGCTATACTTGACCCATTCCACTATTGAGGCAACTATGACAGGAAAAACTCACCAAGAAATGCTCGCCAAATATGCCGAAGCGATTGTAAAAGTCGGCTTGAATATTCGTGCAGGACAAAGACTCATTATCACCTTAGGCGCGACGCGTGGCGTCCCGAATGAATTTGCTCCGCTTGTGAGAGAAATTGCCAAATCAGCGTATTCTGTCGGCGCAAAATATGTCGATGCCATTTTTGCTGACGAAGAAATGTTACGAATCCGCGCACAACATGCACCCAAAGATTCTTTCGATACATATTCCAAATGGCAAATTGATGCTGTTGTAGATATGATTCAAAATGGTGATGCTTTACTTTCCATCGCAGGTTCCAACCCTGATTTGCTCGGTGGCTTAGACCCTGAAGTTGTTGGCAAAATGCAAAACACGCATATCAAAAATTGGTCACCGATTAGTGAGAAAGTGACCACCAATGCAATCAATTGGTGTGTGGTCGCCGCCGCTGGCAAAGCATGGTCGCAAAAAATATTCCCAGATTTATCTGCGGAGAAAGCACAAGAAAAACTTTGGCAAGCTATTTTTGAAACCACCAGAATTGACCAACCAGACCCAATCGCCGCGTGGGGTAAACATATCGTCGCATTGCGTGAACGTTCAAATTATTTACAAGCCAAACAATATACAGGTTTACATTACAAAGCTGAAGGCACAGATTTTACACTCGGCTTGCCTTACGGGCATAAATGGATAAGCGCCCAAAGCCTTGCACAAAATGGTGTGATTTTCACTGCCAACATGCCAACTGAAGAAGTATTTACTTTACCTGATAGAAATCGCGCTGATGGTGTTATCTCTGCTACATTCCCATTAAGTTATGGCGGCATTTTGGTTGAAGATTTTCAAGTAACTTTTGAAAACGGACGCATTGTAAAAGTCACTGCAAAAAAAGGTGAAGAAGCATTAAAGAAATTAATTGAAACAGATGAAGGTTCACAGAGACTCGGTGAAGTTGCATTAGTTCCTGCTTCTTCTCCAATTGGTCAACGCGGGCATCTTTTCTACAATACATTATTTGATGAAAATGCTTCGTGTCATATTGCGATTGGACGCGCTTATCGCTTCACATTAACTGGTGGCGAAGAATTGACCGATGAAGAATTTATCTCATCGGGTGGTAATGTCAGTTTAAATCATGTTGACTTTATGATTGGCTCAAACAAAATGGATATTGACGGCATCACCAAAGATGGAAATCGTGAGCCTGTTATGCGAAATGGTGAATGGGCAATACAAATCTAAGTTTTTAGCCACAGAGAGCGCAGAGTTCGCTGAGATTTTTTAAGAGTTCTTTCTCAATTTTCTCTGTGAACTCTGTGGCAAATATTTTTTAATGGAGTAAACATGGCTGGAAAACCAAAACTCAACTCAGATGAAATGCTACAGTCTGAATTCAAATACATCACCCAAAACGCCTTTCAAGCCAATGAAGACCGTTCGCGTTTTTCATCCTATTATTTTGTAACCGTCGGTTCATTTGTCGCCGCAATTTTAGGCTCGCCATCCGCCTTAAGCGACAAAACAATTGCACTTGCATTTTTTATTCTATTTGCAACATTAACTGCGATGGGGTCATTTACACTAGCACAATTGGCAAGGCTACGCGCCGCATGGCATGAAGCGGTAGAAGCGATGAATCAAATCAAAAGTTATTACATCAATAACAATAAAGAAATCAAACCTGCTTTCAAATGGCTAAAGAATATTCCACCAACCGATAAACCGTATAGCATCGCTAACTTAATCGCAATGGAAGTTGCTATGTTAAGTTCGCTCACGGCTGGCGCAGGCGTTTATTTTTTACTCACAACATTCAATGGCGTTAACTCGTTCAGTTGGTTAATCATTCTTCTCAGCAGTATCGTAAATTACATCTTACAAATGATGTGGTACAAAAAATTGTTAGTGGATGACCATGCCTAGAGATTACGAAAATCAATTACCCACTGCTTTTCAAAGATTGCCAGAATATAAACAAGATGAAGATTGGATAAAAGATTTACTCCAGCGTGGAAACATTGCCCGCATCGCTTCTTGTTTTGATGTACAGCCGTTTATTAATACCTCAACCTTTTTCTACGACCAAGCCAACCAGCGCATTATCTTTCATTCCAACATCGCGGGTCGTGTTCGCGCAAATATCGAACAATCTCCCGAAGTGTGCGTAGAAGTTAGCGAATTTGGAAAACTGCTTCCATCAAACATTGCTTTAGAGTTTTCTTTACAATATCGAAGTGTGATTATTTTCGGTAAAGCCTTTTTGATAGAAGATGAAAACGAAAAGAAAAAAGTGCTTCATCAACTCATCAAAAAATATTTTGGTGACATGCAAATTGACCAAGATTACCGCTCCGCAACCGACAAAGAACTTAAACGTACATCTGTTTATGAAATCAAAATCGAATCTTGGAGCGGAAAAGAAAACTGGAAAGATATAACCGACCAAAGCGATGAATGGTCTGCGCTTGACCCAAAATGGTTTGATTTCTATAAATCAAAAAAATTTGGAGAATAAACAATGTCTGGTAGAACTGAAGAATTCAAAGTAGATGGCGAAAAACTGGTTTCAAAAATCAAAGAATTGATTCACGAAAGCAACATTCGCAAAGTCATTATCAAAGACAAAGATGGCAAAATAATGATGGAAATTCCAGTTACTTTTGGAGTTGTAGGTGTTTTACTCGCTCCGCAACTTGCCGCCATTGGTGCAATTGCCGCCTTATTAAGCGAAGCAACCATTGTGGTTGAAAAAACGGAATAAATATGAAAACGTTTGTCATCGTCTATTTTATTGGCATAGTCATTGAAATGGCGATTCGTGCGCCCATCCGCAAAGCCCAACGCGGAGATGCGAAATCTGACCAACGAGTCTCAACTCAAGAAAAAACTTTGCTTGGTTTATTATTCCTTGCAATGTTCTTTATTCCATTGATTTATGCCTTTACAAACTGGCTTGATTTTGCAAATTACACCTTGCCCACTTGGGCAGGCTGGCTTGGAGTTGCAATTTTTGCATTTGCACTTTTCGTCTTCTGGCACGCTCATGTAGATTTAGGACTCAATTGGTCGCCATCGCTTGAAATCCGCCAGAAACATGAATTAATTACCAAAGGTATTTATAGATTAATTCGCCACCCAATGTATGCCTCACAATGGCTGTGGGTCATTGCACAACCACTGCTTTTGCAAAATTGGGTTGCAGGTTTTCTCAATTTATTAGTATTTATCCCATTTTATTTTTTACGCGTCAAAGCCGAAGAGAAAATGATGCTAGATACATTCGGTGAAGAATATAAAACGTATATGCAAAACACTGGCGGGGTATTTCCGAAGTTTTAAGAATGACTATAAAAAGTTAGGCAGTACACTAACTATTCTTGTTCATCAAGCTTTGATATAAAGTCACGGTCTCAGGCAGGGGCTTAGTATTCAATTCGTTTTGCAGAATCAGGCTGAGGTCAGAAAAGATGCGAGAAACTTCGGCGCGGTTATTCGTTTCGGCGTAGGCTTTCATCGCTAGGCAATATAAATCTTCATTCAGCAGGTCAAGTGGAATTGCTTTTTCAATATGTGCAATCGCTTGTTTTGGATTTTGATTTGTAACGTAATAAGTTGTCAGTTCTTGCAAAGCAATAAGATACGATTGCATCAATCTTCTGCGTTCGGGGAAAACCCACTCGTAATATAAATTTTGCAAATATTCGCCGCGATATAAATTGACAGCACGTTCATACCACTCAGCGCGTTGACTTGGATTATTGACGGCGCGCGCTTGCGCCAATGCAGAATTAAATTCATCCACATCAATTGTGAAGCGAGCAGAATCTAGCCAATACTCGCCTACTTCAACCAAAATCAAACGCGGATTTTCTTCTCCGATTTTTAATGCATTTCGCAAACGTGATAAAGCAGTATGAAATGCCGTGCGACTGGTTGATTCTTTTTCGCCCCAAATCGCATCGAAGGCTTTATCGGCTGGCGTTTTTTGTCCGCGCATGGTGACGAAATAAGCCAGCAAATCTCTGGCTTTGGCTGAAACCCAACGCTCTTGCGAAATTTCTTCTCCATTTAATAGCACGCGGAAATTTCCGAAACATTGCACTTGAATCGAAGTGCGATTTGGAATAGAAACTTGAATTGTTTTTTCTGGTAAGTTTTCTAAAACTTTTTCAAGGAATGGACTCTTTTCACCTGCATTGATTAATGCTTCGGTGACGATTTGTGAGCGTGTGCCTTGGTCTAAAAATAATTGGAAGACGCGCGATGTTTCAATTAAGCGTAATGCTTTTCTTGCATAAGTTAATCCGCTTTCGTTTCGTTTTGTTTCCAAATGAATATAAGCCAAACCAAAATACACCATCGCCAACGGAATGCGAAATTGACGGCGTTCGCCTACTTCAATTAATTCCGTAAAAAGCGATTCGGCTTTTTCTAGTTGACGATTCTCTAATGCCACATCTGCTAGCACACTTCGGCAGACATACGCTTCATACGTATCGGGGTTGCCTGTGTAAGACCACAACGCGCCTTCTGCTAATTGACGGGCTTCATCAATCCGACCTTGCCCGCACAAGTTATATGCCAAAAAACCTGTTGCCATTAATTGCTCATAAGATGCCAAGCCCAACTGCTGACCAATCTCCATGCCCTGACGTAAACTCGCTTCAGCCCGTGCTGTTTCACCCAAGCGAGTTAACACATTTCCCAATGCAGTATAGGCACTCGGCAACAATTCTTTGAGATGTAAAGTTTGTGCAATTTGTAAACCACGTTCGGCATGATGCAAGGCTTTATCTAATTCACGCCAATATAAAAATGGAGTCACTAAACTAATATGAGCCTGTGCGCTGATTGGAGAAAATTCTTCTGGAGCAATTTGCAACGCTTCTTGACAATATCTAACTGTGGCTTGCGGGTCACCATGCCACCAACAAATTTGACCCAATGATTGTAAAAAATTTGCCCGCGATAAGGGGCTGATATCATTCCATGCTAAGCGTGCTTCTTCAATGGCTCGTTCAGCAATTTCACGCCCGTTATCCATGCCTGTTAAGAAACCAACACTTTTTGCCAAAGCCATTAATGCTTCAGCTCGCGCGGTGTGATTCACATCTGCAAGCGATAAGGCTTCATTGGATAATGTTTCCGCTTGGCGATAATTGCCTTGCGCACGATTAATTTCCGCCAAGCGAGTTAATGCACGGCACACGCCACTTGAATCATTTTGTGATGCAAATGAGTAACGCGCTTCTTCATAAGATGCCATTGCCGCACTCGTTTGCCCAAGCCTCCAATGCGTATTGCCATGTTGCAATAATAATTCAGGGTTGGCTATCATTAAGTCGGCAGGCAAAGCATTCAAATAACGATGCAATACTTCTACGCGCCCACGCTCGACATAATCACTCGCAAAGATAGATACCACGCGTGCGGCGGATTCATAATCCCGCGCATTAAGATAATGACTCAATGCGACTTCCAACTCACCTTGTGATTCATAATGCACGCCCGCGCTTCTTTCTAAGCCGATAACTGATTCTGCTTCGACGCGTTGTACTCGGCTGAGAAGAAACTCACGAAACAAATAATGATAACGATACCATTTTCTTTGCGAATCTAAACTGGAAAGAAAAAGATTCTGCTTTTCTAATTCTTCTAAAATAGTTTGCGAATCTGTTACATCAGCAACGACATTACACGCAGAGGCGTCCATTTGTCCGAGAATAGAAGTGCGTAATAAAAATTCTTGCATATCTTCAGGCAAGCGTTTGAACACTTCTTCAGCGAGATAATCAAATACAAATTGTTGCGAACCGCTCAAACCTGAAAGCATGGCATTGACATCTTGTGCATCACGCCCACTTAACGAAGAACGGATAATTTGCAAAGCCGCCGCCCAGCCTTCGGTCTTTTCACTTAATAAATTCAAACTTTCGTTTGG
>JAEURG010000230.1 GCA_016789345.1 Anaerolineales bacterium
GGCAATCACCACAGTTGTTTTATTTGATGTTTCTTGAGCCAACTCCAATAACTTTTGAATGAATTCAACGCGACTTTTCTCATCTCGGCACAAAGTAAACATTTCTTCAAATTGGTCAACAAGAATAAGCACCGTTTCAGACTTAACCTCAGCCTGTTTTTGCTTCATGTACATTTCCAACTCTTTGAGCGGGTCTGCTGTCGGTGTAAAGATATAACACTTCCAACCTTTATGTTTTAGTTGCACAACCAACCCAGCACGCACAAGAGATGATTTTCCACTTCCGGATGCGCCGACAATTGCCATAAAACGAGTAGATGTATCCGCTGATAGACCAGTTACCCGTTCAGTAAGATGCGTTATCAAATTCTCGCGCCCAAAAAATAATTCCGAATCTGATTCATCGAAAAAGAGAAGCCCTTTATATGGGGATAAGCCTGGTGCAGGTGCATCTTCTTGCCGAGCAGATTTTGCTAGCTCAATTAAACGAGCAATCATTTCCGGTTCGTTTTCAAGATGTAAGGCAGGGATAAAAAGGGCTTTAATGGCAGTGAGGTCTGGGCGGCGTTGATTTTTTTCCAGCCGACCAATTTGCGCTTCGCTATACCCAACCGCAATAGATAAATCAAGTTGGGTGAGTTGCTCGCGACGACGCAGATATTTCAGCATATCGCCGAAGGTTTGAAATGAAGTCGGGGAGAAGGGTTGGGAAGACATATTTCCTCCTGTTGTGGATTACTTTCATTCTATAACTTTGTGTATTCAAATTCAATAGGTTTTGCATCAAGTTTTTATTTTGTCGGGAAATGTCAGGTTTTAACCTAAGGCTTGGCGGGAAATGTCACATATCTTTTTTGCTAATTTGCTACGATGCAATCATCGTATTCGCCAATTCGGATTAGAAAGGAAAAAATCATGGACAAGAATTTTTACTATCAGCAAGAAGCCAAATCACGCCAAGGGGAAATTTCGAAAGAACTGAAAAATCAGCATCTACTTAAAGGTGTCAAACACGAACCGTTGACCGAAGAGCAAGTTCATAGATTGGTTGCACGTATTGCTCCTGTGGCTATTATCATTTCTATTTTGATAATAATCAGTGCGATTTGGTAGTTAAGCCCTCTTGGATGTTTGTGCTTGGAAATATAATTACGGTTCTCCCCCGAATTGCCAAGCACACATCAACTTAGCAGTTATCCAATAGATAACTGCTAAGTTTTCCAATTTGTCAGGAAATGTCAGGTTTTTTGTGAAGCACAATGCTAGGATGCGAACGTCGAAAAAAATTAATAGTAACAAGGAGAAACATCATGGACAAACTGCTTCCTGAAATTCTTAATTCCCCGCTTGCAAATCTTTTTGTTGTTGCTGGGCTATTCTTTTTGGGAATTGGCATTGTAGGCAATATCAGCGGAAAGATTCAACCTAGTATTGGTGGAAGAGTCCTCAGTGCTTTGGTTGGCATTATTTTGATAGGTGGCGGGTTATTTATGCACACGGATTCAAATCCACCATCTACTACATCAGAACCACCGACCCAACCACCAGTAGTAGAAGTGACAACACATGCACCTATAGTCGTAACCACTGTTGCACCCCCAACTGAGGAGCCACCTACAGAAGTGCCGCTAACAGAGCCACCTATAACACTTGAACCTTATATCCCTCTGATTCCATTGCTTATATCTTTTCAAACCAATACTCCACTCTATGGTTGGTGGAGTCCATCTCGTGAAGATAATTTTATAACCTCCGATTCTAGATGGGCAGGGCAACTTGGTAATACTTTGCCACCAGATTATTCTTTCGTTAGATTGGAAGGATACGTTTATAGTCCTGATGAGCCACAGCCATCTGGAACAATTGCTCTTTATAGTTGGTGGAGTCCATCTCGTGGTGATAATTTTGCAACTTCAAACTCATCATGGGCTGGCAAAGATGGACAAGTTAATTCACCAGATTATATCTTTGTAAGATTGGAAGGATATGTTCGGCAACCTTAATAATAAAGGAGTTCAAAATGAAACAAAATTATTTTTCTAAAACTTTCTATATTTTCTGCTTATTTGTGCTGGTCGCTTGCCAAGCGCAGACAACACCAACTGAGGCTATTCCTACCACGATACCGACAATTATCCCAACAAGTACTGCAATAGTTTACCAAGCGACTGCGCCAGATGCTACAAAAAATATTGGGGAAATCGTTGCTACTATTCCGCTGAAAAGCGAGAATATTAGTTTCGTGTATGGATTTGGTTCAATTTGGGCGGCACAACCGAGAGATGGTGTTGTAGTACGTATTGATTTGGCAACAAATACTGTTGTAGCAGAAATAAAGGTTGGCATGCCAACAGGAAATGATTATTACCCTACGCCGGGCGGAATAACAGTAACGAGTGAAAGAGTATGGACTTCTGTTACCAACGCAATTAGTAATGATAAAAATGGACAAAGTAAACTGGTAGGAATTGACCCAACTACAAATGAAATTGTGGAGGAAATCCCACTGGGAAATGTGAAATATCCTCAAATTACTCTACCTTTTAAGACTGCATGGGCGATTACAAATGATAATAATACTCTTTGGGTAGGAGATTTCTATCAAGGTGTGGTTTTACCTGTTGATATACAATCAAAACAAGTTATTGCAACAATTATGCAGGTAGACCATGTCACTGAACTTGTCCCATTTGATAATTCGATATGGGCTATTTTGCATCGCAAAGATGGAATAGCAAGGATTGACCCGTCAACCAATACAATTATTGCGACAATCCCATTGCCATTAGAAGAGCATGGTCCCAGCGATATATGTAGTTGGTGTGTAAATGGTATGGCTGTTGGAGATGGCAATGTTTGGGTTTCATTGGGGCTTGCAAAGGCAATTGCTAAAATTGACCCCGAAACCAATCAGGCTGTGACAAGAAAAAATTTTGAGGGCTAAGCTTCTCCTTTTTATTATCAAGGGTATTTGTGGATAACAGTTTCTCCTGAGGAATGCAATGATAGCGGTGGACATCAAGGATATCTAACCCGCCTTGACCCGAAGACCAATACCCTTGTTGGAAAAATTCCACTTGATTGTCCGGGTGGCATGATTGTAGGAGAGGACTCTCTGTGGGTGGGCACAGTTTCTGAATCTGGCGATGCGCTTGTGAGGATTAATCCAGTTCCATAGAGTTATGCCCTCTTAAGAATAAGAGACTTCGGAAATGGTAAACACTTCCGAAGTCTTCAACTAGAATTTATTTTAAGTAATATATACTTAATTTCTTCTATCCAACGCCCGAAACCGATGAATAAAATATACTGAAAGCCCAAGCAAAATCACTGCGTTTGCTTGATGAAGCAATGCCACTACAATATTGACATATGATAAAACGGTCAATATTCCCAAAATCATTTGTAAAACAATAACGCCGATTAACCATTTCACTCCGTTTTGAATGTCGGCGGGATAATTTTTCTTTTTGACGATGGAATACAAAATTGGTGTCAAAATTAAAATTGTGAATCCAAACCAGCGATGAATAAAGACAATCGTTTGGGGTGATTCGAAAACATTAATCCATGAGTTGAATAAATTCGGTGGGATTAACTTTCCAAACATCAGGGGCCAAGTATCTGAAACATGACCTGCTTTTAAGCCTGCTGTGAATCCCCCGTAAGTGATTTGAATTATCAGCAATATGAAAGAAAGCAAAGATAATTTTGAAAGCAATGACCATTTCGCTTTTTGATTTTGAAAGCCGTATTTATGTCCAAGCGCAGTCCACAAGGCTAAAGCAAATAAAGCTAATGCTAGAAGCAAATGAATCGTCAAATTGAAATGGCTGACTGAAGGGCGGTCAACGAGCCCACTGGCAACCATAATCCAACCTGCGAAGGCTTGTGAGATAAACAATAATCCCATAATGAAGTACACGCCAAACTCTTTGAATGGAATTATTCTTTTGAATAAGAAATAAAAAACAGGAATGGCATAGAACAAACCTGCCAAACGGGCAATCGTGCGATGTGTCCATTCAATCCAGAAGATATATTGATATTCTTCTAACGTCATGCCTTTATTGACCAATTGATATTCAGGCGTTTGTTGATATTTTTCAAACTCGGCTTGCCAATCGTGATAAGCCATGGGTGGTACAGAACCGCTGATGGGATTCCATTCGGTGATGGAAAGTCCAGAACGGGTGAGGCGGGTGAATCCGCCGAACGAGACGAGGAAAGCCACGATAAAGCAGAAGATAAACAACCAGTTCATCACAGTTTTGTTTTGAGTCATTTAATTTCTCCGAAATTTAATAAGACCTCTTACATAAGAAAAAAACAGCCACAGAGTCCACAGAGACCATTGAGAAAACCTCTTAAAAATCTCTGTGAACTCTGTGTTCTCTGTGGCAAAAAAGACTTTGTAGCATTACTAATAAGTCACGCTACAAGCATGACCTACTTTCTTTGTTATCCATTCCGCATTTGATTCAACAACTGCCGATAATCTTCTACATTAGGTGGGTTCATCAACACAATTTGATTGATGACTTCCATTGCACCTGATTTGTCACCTTTTTCTAATAAACTTTCGCCGAGCGCATCAAGCATGGGAATGGCTTCGTTCATGCGCCCTGTGCGAGCAAGCAACGCGGCAAGCGTGCGTTTGAGCATTTCCTGTTCGGGATGTTCACGCACAAGTTCTTCAAGGAAACCGTGCGCAAGTTCTGTTTTATTTTGGCTTTCTAAATGCGAAATATAACCATCTAATTCATTGAAGGCTTTATCTGCTTGCCCCATGCGTAAATTTAATTCGATGAGTTGTTTGCGTGCAGAATCATCATCTGGTGCTAGCGTACGGATTTGCTCATACACACGCACGGCTTGTTTCCAATCCAAACGTTGCATGTCAATATCAGCCATGCGTTGCAAAATATGAACATTCCATTCGCGGCTCGCATTGCCTTGTTGTACTAAACGCAATGCAGTTGTATATGTTTTACGCGCCATATCCAATTCTGCCAAACGATAATAAATACCAGCCAATTCAAGATATTCTTGAATGGCATCATCTAATTGACCGCGTGCTACCAATTGGTCAATCAAACGAGTTCTTGCGCCTAAATCCATTGGTGAAATTTGAATAATGCGGCGCAATAATTTTGCGGCTTGTTGCACTTCACCACGCACACTATATGATTGTGCCACCACACCAAATTTCATAATTGCATCACTTGAACGACCTTCTTGCACAAGTAAATCGCCCATCAATGTATGCAATGGAAGATAAGTTGGTGCAGATTGAATTGCTTCGTAGGCTTCATCCATTGCTGAACGTAAACTACCCATGCGTGCCAGTTGATTGATGCGGTTCATTGATTCCAAAACCGAACTCGATTGCGCTTGTAAAATCACTTCGGCTAACGGGGCTATATAATCGCCTTCTTGCTTTGGCATTTGGTCGCGAGTTTTTTGCATTTGCTCGCGCCAATCAGGACGCAATAACAAACCATGCACATTGTCACAGATTTTTCGCAGGGCGTTTTCATCTTTTTGATTTTGCAACGCTTCAACCAACGGTTCATACTGTTGACTGACATCGTCAGCATACTCTTCGCTGACAGTTTGTGAATCTGCAAGTTTGAGTGCTTCTAAATATTCCAACGCCGCTTCACTGACGTTTGATTTTTTCATCAACATTTGACCCAATAACAAACGTGAGCCAAGTGCATAATCCGTATGTTTGACGGCGTTTTGCAAAAAGCGTTGTGCCGTTTCGTAACGCTCACCTTTGAAACGTAACAAACCTAAATTGAAAAATAATGCTGGATGTTTAAAGCCTGCACTTAACGCGCCTTCCATTTCTTCTGCCGCTTGCGCTTCATTGCCTTTCGATTGTGAATCAATGGCTTGCCCCAAATGCAGAATCACTTTTGTTTGTTCGGCATTTTGCATAGACATTCCGCCAGTGCCTTTCATAATGGCAGAAAGTCCGCGCCGTTCTTGTGCGGCAGGGGATTCATCTGAATATTCAAATAATAATTCCGCAAGTTGAGTCAATGCTTTTTGGCGAGATTCAGCAATCGGGTCCAGCCCAGAAGCGGTTTTTTGAGGCTTTTGCAATTGCATCACTTGCGCCATGCGAATCGGACCTGTTCCACCTTTGCCGCGAATCGGCTTGGGAAGCAATTGTCCGTTTTTCAATAAAGTCTGCGCTTGTTTTACTTCGGGACTATTTGGCAAAAGAGATAAGGCTTTTTGTACCATCTCTTGCGTTTTTTCCATATTGCCTGCACGTTGAATAATGCTAGCGATGGCGAGGTATTCCGTCACCGCTTGTTGGGCATGACCCAAACGTTCATGCACTTGTGCAAGGCGTGAATGTGCAATTGCATTTTCAGGGTTAATGCTAGTGACATGCACCCAGTTTTCTAATGCTTTTTCAGTGTCACGTTGTTTGAGATATAAATCGCCAGCCTTAATTCTAAAATCCATGGCGGCTTTCAAGTCGCCAACGCGCTCTGAAAGTTGCGCCACTTTCTCCATTGAAACAGGGTCATCAGGAGAAATTTCCACCGCACGTTTGTAGATTTGCAAGGCTTCATCTACTTGATTTAATTGATACAACGCCAAGCCTAAACTATTCAAGACTTTGGCATGGTCTGGAAATTCTTCTAAGGCACGGCGATAGGCAACCGCCGCTTTCTGCCATTCTTGGTCCCACGCGGCAGAGTGACCTTCATTCATTGCTTTTTGGAAAACGTCGTCTTGTCCAGGCATTTGTTAATTATAACCTTGTAAATGCAAACTCGCACGCTAACAAAATTTCGTAATGAAATTGAAGGGTTTATTCAAAGACTTGACTATATGACAGGTTTTATAGTTCTTAATCTTACATTTATT
>JAEURG010000233.1 GCA_016789345.1 Anaerolineales bacterium
GAATCAATACGGGCTTGAAGTTGACCCTTATGCTTATATCAAAGATTTGCCTGTGGGCATTCAGCAACGTGTTGAAATTATCAAAGTTTTGTATCGTAGTGCAGATATTTTAATTTTGGATGAGCCGACAGCAGTATTAACCCCGCAAGAGGTAGAAGGCTTATTCAAAATTATTAATACGTTGATTAAGTCGGGCAAGTCTATTATCTTTATTACACATAAGTTGAAAGAAGTATTGGCAGTTGCAGATGATATTTCCGTGTTGCGACTTGGCAGAATGGTTGGTTCGATTGAGCCCAGCAAAGCCTCACCGGAAAAATTGGCTTCCATGATGGTGGGGCGAGATGTCAGTTTAGTAGTGCAGAAACCAGCCGCTAAACCGAAAGATGCGGTTCTTAAAGTCGAAAAATTATTTGTACGCGATGAACGTCAAAATTTGACGGTGCAAGGTGTTTCGTTTGATGTCCGTAGAGGTGAGGTGCTTGGGGTGGCTGGTGTGCAGGGGAATGGTCAAACGGAGTTGGTGTATGCGTTAACTGGTTTGTTACCTGTTGAAAGTGGTTCAATTGAATTGAAAGGGAAAGTTCTTCATCATGCAACGCCGCGTCAAATTTTGGAAAGTGGTGTGGCGCATATTCCAGAAGACCGCCAGCGACATGGTTTGATTTTGAGTTTTCCAATTCACGATAATATGGTGCTTTGCACATATTATAAAGACCCTTTTGCTCGCGGGTTGAACATGCAAGAAAAATCTGTTTTTAGCAATGCCGAAGCATTGGTAAAACAATATGATGTGCGCACGCCGAATATTTATGTAAACGCTGGCACGCTTTCAGGCGGGAATCAACAAAAGGTGATTGTGGCACGCGAGTTCTCTCGCCCAATTGAATTATTAATCGCTTCACAGCCCACGCGCGGTTTGGATGTTGGTTCGATTGAATATATCCATAAACAAATTATTAAAAAGCGTGATGAAGGAACTGGTGTGCTTGTGGTTTCTTCTGAGTTAGATGAAATTTTAGCCCTCTCAGACCGTATTGCTGTGATGTATAAGGGGCAAATTATGGATATTTTAGATGCTAAAAAAGCCAGCAAAGAAGATTTAGGCTTATTGATGGCGGGCATTCACCCTGAAAAAACGGCAAAGAAAAAATAGGAGATGCAATAGTGAGCCAAACTGCTTCATCCAAAGATAAAAAAGAGCAAAAAGCTGAAGGTATCGGTGGCGGGTCTTTAGGGCAAGCCTTGTTGGTGCCGGTTCTTGCTGTGATTACGGGTTTGATTCTTGGTGGGGTTGTCATGGCGGCAAGCGGGGCAAATCCATTTCAGGCATACGCGGCATTGTTTGCTGGCTCTTTTGGTTCGCCAAGTGCAATCATTGCTGGTATTCAAACTTATTTTGCCACAGGCGATAATAATGATTTGGTGAAATCCATTTATCCATTTACAGAAAGCCTCGTCACTGCTACGCCTTATATTTTTGCTGGGCTTTCGGTAGCCATAGGTTTTCGGGCAGGACTTTTCAATATCGGTGCAGAAGGTCAATTTTTCATCGGCGCTTTATGTTCTGCTTATATTGGGTACAGTGTTAAAGGCTTACCGATGATTATTCACCTTCCATTGGCTATTGGAGCAGGCGCATTGGGCGGTGCAATTTGGGGCATGATACCGGGTTATCTCAAAGCACGTTTTGGAGCGCATGAAGTAGTCAATACTATTATGATGAATTGGATTGCCTTCCGTTTGAGCGATTGGCTGTTAAAAGGACCTATGCAAGCCTCCAACTTTAGACCTGTGACTCCAAACGTGTTAGCGACTGCTGAACTTCCACGTTTTTTTGAAGCCCCGCTTCGCTTCAATCTTGGCTTCTTCTTGGCTCTGCTCTTTGCATATTTGGTTTACTGGTTTTTATTCAAAACCACACTTGGTTTTGAAATTCGTTCTGTGGGTGCCAACCCTGATGCCGCCAGATATGCTGGTATGAACATTATCAAAAACTTTGTATTGGTCATGTTTATTTCAGGTGGGCTGGCAGGCTTGGCTGGCACTGCTCAAGTGCTAGGTGTAGACCATTGGGTCGGGCAAGGATTCTCAGCAGGCTATGGGTTTGACGCGATTGCGTTAGCACTACTAGGTAAAAGCCATCCATTTGGCGTTATCTTATCCGCTTTGTTGTTTGGTTTCTTAAGAAGCGGTGCGACCAATATGCAATCTATTGCAGGCATCCCGATTGACATTATTTCAATTATTCAAGGCTTGGTGATTATCTTCATCGCCGCGCCTGCTATCATCCGCTGGTTATATCGTATTCGTTCTCTCAAAGTAGAAGAAATCGTATTAACTCGCGGCTGGGGCAAATAAACGAGGCTT
>JAEURG010000241.1 GCA_016789345.1 Anaerolineales bacterium
ATTGTTTTTCACCGTTAAATAAAAACGACCACAGGCATTGTGCGCTGTGGTCGCATAGACTCGAATAAAAGCCTACCGACGTACAGGCGCACTACGGCTATCGAAATCAACCAAGCCGATTTGAGAGAGTTGCATGATGTAGAACTTAGTCATAAACATTGGGGCGTGCGCCTCCTTTCTTGAAATTTGCTTTGTGAAGCGGCGTGAGTTTATCACGCAATTTGAAACATCGTCAAGGATGAAACCACAAAAACAGTACTAAAGTATGACAAGCTTTTCAAATTGAATTACTTTCGTCATCATAACGGTCTACAAACATACGAGATGGATTAGCAGGGTCATAGGTTACCCATATTTTCAGCCCTATTTCACTAACGATTTCATAGTTTTCTGATTGTATATTTCTTCGAAATACCTCATCTCGAAACTTTGCTTGAAATGTAGGCTGACCATCAGGTTGAACTTCTACGTCATAATATATTGTGTGCAAAAACTTATTTCTTGCCCCTTCCCATCTAGCAGACTTGATGATAGCAAGTGCAGTTATCCCACCATTTTCTCGAATACTTTGTCTTTCTGCCCTTTCTTTATCAAGTCTTTCAGTTATTTTTTTATTTTGTGAAGAAAGCATCTTAATAAATGGAATTGCTCCTGCTAATACCAATGCGCCAATACATGCAAAGCAACTTAAGTTTACCCAATTCAGTGAGTAGTCCATAAAATATAATATCCTCTTCTCAATTTTCCATTCAGTTTACATTACGGATTTGAAGTCAAAATTCTCCCAGCCAGTAATTCATCCAAAATAAATTGGACTTGCCCCAATTTTCCAGCGGGCAAAATGCCGGGGTCCACATCTGCAAGCCCAAGCGGGGATTGAACCGCTTGCCCACCTTGTCCAGCAATCAATTGGGGCCAAGCAATCTGAATCGCTTTAATCGTATCTGGCGAAACAGTCATCACCCAACCGCCAGGGCGGGTAGGTGGCATTCGCGTTCCAATCAAATACACGCCTTGCGTGCCAACATAAGTGAGCAAATCATCGGTTGCAATGGATGGGTAAATATAAAGTGAATCAACATCACGGTCGTTGATTAATACATTGGCATAGCCACCATGCAATGAAACATCTTCAGTAGTTGGTATAGATAAAAAGGTTGGGTATTCAACTGCGGTGAAATAAATTCGTTTGCATAAACCACAGTAATATCGCATACCATTATTAAACGCATTGACAGCCCGCACAGCATTATCATCCCCTTCTGGATACAACATACCGATATGATATTCATACGTCAACATTGCCAATGTATAACCCGCTAAAAATGCTGGCAATTCCACTTGATTATCTGGCGCAAGTACACTTACATTTCCACCAGCAGTTAAGTCTGGAATATTGACTGCCAGAAATTGTACGTTTGGAGCAGTGGACGCAAATGTAACAACACCAGGGTCAGGCGGAAGCGCAATCACCACTTTCAAAGTTGGGTCAGCCATATCCAATTCAGTCAAAGCATTGCGAACCTGAAAACGAAATCCTGATTCTTGCGCCAACTCATAAACAGTTTCTTGATACAAATCTGAAGTCGTTTTATCCATATCGGCAGGCAGGACCAAAATTGCCAAAGGCGTAGATGCGGTTGGGATTAACGTCGGTGGTGGCAATGGTGTGTGTGTTGGCACAACCGTCGGCGGCGGAATTTCTGTTGGCTCATTTCCTCCGCAAGCAACCACAAGCAACATGATGAATGTAATTAAGAATATTTTTTTCACACGCACTGGTTTTCTCCAAAATAAAGATAGGAGGATTATACCTAAAACGTCCCGCAGGTTTTCTGTAATGAAAATATTTATTGATGAAACCTGCGGGACGGTATTAAACAAAAAGAGACGCATGACTAATCACACGCCTCTTTCTTGATTGATAATTGTTTCTTGAACTTCAACTTTTATTTTGGCTGACAATTTGTATTGTCACGCTACAAGCGTGACCTACATCATTAATTTACAGCAATCTTAATTTTCTTCGGTCGAGCAGATTCTGCTTTGGGTA
>JAEURG010000142.1 GCA_016789345.1 Anaerolineales bacterium
TCTTTTACCAAAAAAGAAATAAAAAATCAGAGGGTATAATTCGTCCGTTATGCCCATTTTAGATAAACACATGCTCGAATTTGTCAGTCGCAGTCCCGAACAAACGCGGCGTATCGGAATGCGCCTTGGTGCTTTGTTGCAGGCTGGCGATGTGATTTGTTTGCAAGGCGACCTCGGCGCAGGCAAAACCACTTTCACGCAAGGCATTGCGCAAGGTTGGGGTTCATTAGATTCAGTTTCTAGCCCGACGTTTATTATTGTGAATCAATATCGGCGAGCAGATGGAAATTTGATTTTTCATTTGGATACATACCGCCTCGACTCCGCGGCGGAGGCTGAGCAACTTGACCTCGACTCTTATTTGGCTGACGGTGCCTTAATTATCGAATGGCCCGAAAGATTGGGTGAGTTAATTCCATCAGAAAATTTATGGATTAATCTTGAACATGTGGCTGAAGAACATCGTCAACTTAATTTTCATGCGCGTGGCGAGCGTTATGATGAAATGCTAAACAACATTCGTGACTCTATGTTTGGAGGAAAATAAAGAATGTTATTAGCAGTAGATACATCTACAACACAAGTTGGCTTGGCTTTATATAATGAAAATGAAGTGCTTGCTGAAATGACGTGGACATCCAAACAACATCACACAAGTCAATTGGCTTCGGCATTATCTGATTTAATGAAGAGATGTAATGTCACAATGGATAAAGTACAAGCATTGGGTGTGGCAATTGGTCCAGGCTCATTTACAAGTTTACGAGTTGGATTATCTTTAGTAAAAGGTATAGCATTTGCGAGAAATATCCCTGTTATTGGAATCCCAACATTGGATGTGATTGCAATGGCACAGCCTCTAAACAAAAAGCCTTTGATTTCGATATTACAAGCCGGGCGTACAAGACTCGCTTTCAGCCTATATAAAAGCGACAAGAAACAGTGGCAGGTTGAAGGTCAAATAAGAAGCGGAACTGTAGATGAATTGCTCAGTCAAATTGAAGAGTCAAGCATTGTGGCGGGCGAATTAACATCTGAACAAAGAAAAAAAATATCGAAGCATAAAAAAGTTTTGTTGGCATCGCCTGCCAATTGTGTAAAACGTCCAGCAGTGTTAGCGGAATTGGCTTGGGCACGTTTTCAAAAAAATGATGTGGACGATGTTGCCACGCTTGCGCCGATTTATTTGCATGTAGCAGGAACGCCAATTGAATGAATTTTTTAATTCGCAAAATGATTATGAACGATCTGGAACAAGTCGTTGCGATTGACCAAGTTTCGTTTTCATTGCCATGGCCCGCACGTTCATTTCAATTTGAGTTAACGGATAACCCTGCTTCGCGTTGTTGGGTTGTAGAATTAGATGGAAAAATTGTTGCCATGATTGTCGGTTGGTTGATTTTGGATGAATTGCATGTTGCCACAATTGCAACACATCCAGATTTTAGGAAACAAGGCATTGGAAAAAAATTATTAACTTATGCTTTGAAATCTGCACGAAATGAAGGCGTGATTCGGTCTTTCTTGGAAGTAAGAGAAAGTAACGAAGTGGCGATTAACATGTATAAAAGATTTGGCTTTGTTGAAGATGGTCGCCGAAAAGAATATTACAAAGATAATCACGAAGATGCAATTTTGATGACGTTAAATGATTTGAGTCATCTATAATTGAGAAAACTTATGTCTGCCGAACAAACCCTTGCCCAAATTGCTAAAGAAGTTGCCGTATGCATAAAATGTGCATTACATGAATCGCGTAAAAAAGCGGTACCTGGGGATGGACCTGCGGATGCTGAAATTATGTTTATTGGTGAAGGTCCGGGCTTTCATGAAAATGAACAAGGCAAGCCATTTGTAGGAGCATCAGGCAAATTTTTAGACCAGTTGCTGGCACAAGCCGAATTGACTCGTGAAGATGTTTTTATTTGTAATGTAGTCAAGTGTCGTCCACCCAGTAATCGTGACCCGCAACAAGATGAATTGGAAGCATGCGATTCATATTTACAAGCACAAATTGATGCGATTAATCCGAGTATTATTGTGACGCTTGGCAGAATTTCGATGAGTAAGTTTTTTGAAAATGTAAAAATCAGTGCGGTGCATGGTCAAATGCAAAAAGTTGGCGAAAGATTTGTGATACCGATGTTTCATCCTGCGGCGGCGTTACATCAGCCAGCATTGAAGCCGTCTATTTTGGCAGATTTTGCAAAATTGCCAAATCAATTAGATGAAGCGAGACATGCTTTAGGAAGAAAAGCATTGAAAAAAAGAGAATCAAATTCACAAAAGGTTGAAAAACCAAAGCAAATGAGTTTGTTTTAAGAATATTTCGCCGCCGAGGATATATGCCCAGACATGGGTACGGCGGCTTGAGCAAATAAAAAGAAGGAAACATGACAACAAAAGAATCTTTAATTAAAAAATTAAAAAACAAAGATGCAAAGATGGCAATTCTAGGCTTGGGGTATGTGGGCTTGCCTTTGGCTGTGGTTTTTGCTGAGGCGGGGTTTAACGTCACAGGTATAGACCCAGACCCACGCAAGATTGAAGCGATTAAGAAAGGTGAATCATATATTCCCGATGTGAAAACTGAATCGGTGGCGAAATTAGTCAAAGATGGAAAATTTTCTGCGACAACTGATTTTGCTGTGTTGAAAGAGATGGATGCAGTGAGCATTTGTGTGCCAACGCCTCTTCGTCAGACGGGCGACCCGGATATGTCGTTCATCATTTCTGCTACCGAAGAATTGGCGAAATACATGCACAAAGGCATGGTGATTGTTTTGGAATCGACGACGTACCCCGGCACAACACGTGAATTGTTGTTACCAAAGTTAAGTGCAGGGAATGATTTGAAAATTGGCGAAGATTGGTTCTTAGCATTTTCACCAGAACGTGTTGACCCCGGACGTGAAGATTGGACAACTGTAAATACGCCAAAAGTTTTAGGTGGTATTACGGCTACTTGTGGTGAAGTTGCTCGAGTTTGGTATGAGGGTGCGATTAAAACTGTGCATTATGTTTCAACTGCTGAAGCAGCAGAGATGGCGAAGTTATTGGAAAATACATTTCGCATGATTAATATCGGCTTGGTGAATGAATTGGCAATTATGTGCGAACGCCTCAATATTGATGTGTGGGAAGTGATTGATGCCGCCGCAAGCAAACCTTTTGGCTTTATGAAATTCACACCAGGTCCAGGTTTGGGTGGGCATTGTATTCCGATTGACCCACTATATCTTTCTTGGAAGATGAAGTCATTTAATTACAATGCACGCTTTATTGAACTCGCTTCTGAAATTAATACTAACATGCCGCGTTATGTTGTCAGCCGATTAATGGAAGGTTTGAATGATAAAGGCAAAGCATTAAAAGGCTCAAAAGTTTTGGTGCTTGGTGTTGCTTATAAACCTGATATTGATGATATGCGCGAATCGCCTGCATTAGATGTGATTGGGTTGTTAAAACAAAAAGGCGCGGATGTTAAATATCACGACCCGTATGTGCCGCATTTACATCATGAAACCGAAGGTTGGGAAATGGATTCTGTACAAGATATGATGAAAGAAGTCAAAGAGGCTGATGCTGTAATGATTGTCACGAATCATAAAGTGTATGATTACAAACCAATTGTAGATGCGGCACAATTTGTGTTTGATACTCGCAACGCAACTGGTACATTTGGAAAAGAGAATGAAAAGGTTGTAAGACTTTAAGAATGGCAAATTATTTAGTCACTGGTGTAGCAGGATTTATCGCCGCGCGAACTGCTGAAATGCTATTGGAACAGGGTCATACCCTTGTTGGTGTAGATAATATCAACAATGCTTATGACCCAAAGATAAAAGAATATCGCTTGAAACGATTACAAGCGCATAAAGGTTTTACATTTCATAAACTAGATATTTCTGATAAATCCATTATTGAAAAATTCAAACATGAAAAATTTGATGCTGTGATTAATCTCGCCGCACGCGCTGGCGTGAGATACAGCGTTGATAACCCATGGGTGTTTGTGGAAACCAACATGATTGGTACGTTGAACATGCTTGAATTGTGCAAACAAAATGGGATAAAGAAATTTATTGTTGCATCAACATCTAGTATTTATGGAGAAGACCCGCCGTATCCGACTCCAGAAAATGCGTCCAGTAGTGAACCGCTTCAACCGTATGCCGCAAGCAAAAAGGGAGCAGAGGCGATGTGTCATGCTTATCATCATTTGTATGGAATAGATATCAGCATTCTTCGTTATTTCACAGTTTATGGTCCCGCAGGCAGACCTGACCTTGCGCATTTACGTTTTACACAATGGATTAGTGAAGGCAAACCCGTGCGCGTGAATGGAGATGGGAATCAATCACGTGGGTTTACTTATATTGATGATATTGCGCGCGGAACGATTCTTGCCTTGAAGCCACTTGGGTTTGAAGTGATTAACCTCGGTGGGCATGAAGTCATTTCAATTAATGACTTAATCAAAATTATGGAAGATGTGATTGGCAAAAAGGCAATTGTGCAATATGGTGCGCCAAACCCAGCCGATATGATTACAAATCAAGCCGATGTAAGTAAAGCAGGTGAGTTATTGGGTTGGGAGCCACAATTCAATATGCGTCAAGGTGTGGAAAAACTTGTCGAATGGTATAACCAAGAACGCGAATGGGCGAAAGAAATTTTAACGCCTTAGTTTTATGTCCATCTTTTCCAAGTTTACAAACGACCCGCTTTTCACAAAAATTATTCGTTCAAGTGGGTCGCTATTAAGTAATAACACCATTGCACTTGGATTAAGTGTCATTCAAGGAATCATGGCAACGCGCTTGCTAGGTCCCGCGGGCTTTGGTCTGATTGGTGTGGTGATGGCGTTTGCTTCCACAGTCAATAGCATTTTTTCTTTTCGGATGAGTGAATTAGTAGTTCGTTATGGTGGCGAATATTTAAATAAAGATGAAAAGCAAAACGCTTCCGCCTTAATCAAACTTGCCAGCCTAACCGAAGCCTTTGTTTCGCTGATAGCTTTTTTAATCGTCATTGTCACAGCAACATTAGCAGAAGATTATTTAGCCAAAACATCTGATGTGGCATGGATGTTCACAGTCTATGCGATTGGTTTACTGGCAAATTTCAACACTGAAACATCCACTGGAATTTTGCAAATCACAGACAAAATCAAATTACAAGGCACGATTAATTTAATTCAAGCAATTTTTACAACAATTATTATTGCAGGTGCTTTTTTCTACAATGGAAACATCACCATCGTTTTGATTGCATATTTAGTTGGCAAATCCATTATGGGGCTTGGATTATTCATCACAGCCCAGATTCAATTAATAAAAAAACTTGGTGGAAATTATTTTCAAACGCCAATTTCAAATTTGAAAAATATAAAAGAAATTATCCGTTTTGCATTTAGTTCAAATATCAGCGCCACGATTATTAAAGTTTTTCGTGAAAGTGAAATGATTTGGGTTGGATTATTTTTAGATACAACCGCTGTCGGATACTACCGTGTGGCTTACACGATTACACATTTCCTCGCCATTCCTGCTGACCCATTAATTGCAACCACATTCCCTGAAATTAATCGTCTGGCAGTGGAAAACGCATGGGGTAAATTAAAAAGTTTTCTTCGCAAGGTAACTGCTTTTTCGTTTGCCTATAATATTTTGCTAGGCATTGCATTAATTGTCTTTGGAAAATTTATCATTTCAATATATTCAGGGGATGAATATATTAACGCTTATCCTGCTTTGGTTGCTTTAACCATAGGACTTGTTTTCAATTACATTTTGTTTTGGAATCGTCCACTTTTGTTAGCATTAGGCTTACCAGAATTTCCAGTGTATGTGACATTAATTATTGGTTTGCTCAAACTAGCTTTGTCATTTGTGTTGGTTCAAAATTATGGGATTGTTGTCGCAGGTGCACTGCTTTCGTTTTATTACATTGCAAGTGTGGGGATTATGGTTCTTCGTGGAATGCAAGAGATTAAGAGAGTAGAGAACAGAAAGCAGAAAGCAGAAGGCAAAGAGCAGTAATGAAGATTGCATTGATTACAAATTCTCGCATTCCGTCATTGACTGCAAATTCGATTCAGGCGATGAAGGTTGCTCAGGCATTGATGCAATTGAATCATGAAGTCAAGATGTTTGCACCGAAAGAAACCGAAACCCCTAATCAAGAATTGCTTATTACACATTACGGATTAAAACTTGCGCCAGAAATTGAATTTCTTCCATCTATCAAAGGATTCAAACGCTTAGACTTTATCTTCCATACCCAGAATGCAGCGAAAAAATTTGGTGCGGATTTAATCTATACATGGCTTCCGCAATCTGCTGTGTTGGGATTATGGTCTGGTTATCCTGTTGTGCTTGAAATGCACGCAGATAATTCTGGTCTGTTGGGCGTGTGGTGGATGAAAAAGTTTTGGAAAGCAAAAGGGAAAAAGTTGATGACGGTCACAACTCAGGCGTTGAAAAATGCTTTGGAAACATCGACCAAGTTGAAATTAAATAATGAAGCGGTTCTCGTCGCGCCGAATGGTGTCGAGTTGGAGAGATATGTCAATTTGCCGAATCCATCTGAGGCAAGAAATCAATTAAATTTAAAGCAAGGATTAACTGTCGGATTCACAGGTCATATTTATGCGGGTCGTGGTGCAGATTTATTGTTTGAATTGGCAAAACAAATGCCAAACGTAAATTTTTTATGGGTGGGCGGCACGCCTGAGTTGGTGGAAGGTTGGCGAAATAAATTGCGTGAAGCAAATATAAAAAATGTGACGATGACGGGTTTTGTGAAACATGATGTGATTCATTTGTATCAAGCCGCTTCGGATATTTTGTTGATGCCGTATTCGAGTTCGATTTCTGCGAGCAGTGGGCAGGATATTGCGGAAGTGATTAACCCGATGAAGATGTTTGAATATATGGCTTCGGGACGTGCGATTGTTTCTGCGGATTTGCCGTCGATTCGGGAAGTGTTGAATGAGGGGAATGCAGTTTTTGTGGGAGTTGTGGAAGAAGGGAATAGGGAATTGGGAATAGGGAATTGGAAAATGGAAATTGAGAAGTTGCTTGCGGATGAATCGTTACGAGTTAAGTTGGGAAATCAGGCGCGGAAGGATGTGGAAAGATTTAGTTGGGTAAAGCGGGAAGAGAAGATTTTGAATAAGTTAAATTAACTTTCTTGCTAGTCATATAGATGTGCTGTATACTTTCAATCTAATTCAAGGTGAATCTTGAAATCAACTTTTTATATTATCAAGAGATTGTTATCGGGGATTTTCCCACAACTGTTTGGAGAAAAAACAGAAATGTTTCTCAATTTTGAAGGATTTATCAAAGATGTTCAATACAAGGCTTTTCTAACAGAAGAATTGCCCGAATATACCTTTGAAGAATTTAATATTAATCAAGTTGGAACATCTGGCAAAATAATTCTTCCCAATGGAGAATTTGCTTTCTCAAAATGGGTATCTCCTAAAAGAACTCGAAGTTATCCTTTTGAAAGGCTTTACAATACTTTTAACTCGCCAGCACGATTAACCGTTATTCCTGTATTAAAAGATGAAGGCATAGATGGAGATTTAGACAGAATTCAATATTCCACTGTTTCTTGGATGAATTTACTCAATGTCTATATTGTTTTAGCATATTATGACAAGGCGGTAAAAAATATTCGCCCTTTACAACTTGCTAGAAATAAAATTACTAATCAAGAATTTAATGTTAATTCTGTAAATGACCAAATACTTAAAATAAGTCAATATAAGCAGAGTGCCTTACATTGGAATCGAACTTTAATCGAAGATAATTTTGTGAATATTTATAAGCAGGCATTAGATAGTTATGAAAATATATCTACATTAACCAATGTAAGAATGCACGATAAAAGTGTGCAAGAGCAATATTTGGCTACTATTATGCGTGACTTTTTGAATTTCAAAGATATTTCTCTTCGTGGCTCAAAAGGCGCTTCATTAAGAGAAATTCACACTTCTCACGGTTACGAATACTTATCAGACGGTATGAAAGCTACTTTTACTATAGAGAACTATCTTGGCGGAACTTATTATTTAACTGCTGATGAGGTTATTCAAGAAGAAAATACTTACATTATTCAAGAATCTAAAAACTCTACAAAGGGCTTTTTGCCAGGACTTTCAGATATTAAAGATGGCTTGTTTAAGTTGATTTTGTATTCTAACTTGCATACTCTAAGTTTAGATTCAAAATCTGTAAATTTTAGGTCTAGATTAAAACTCACAGGTAAAAAGGTAAAGGGGTTTTTGTCTATGCCTGCTAGTGAGGAAGAAGTAAATAGATTTTTAGAAGAAAACAAAGGAAGTTATTCTACTAGAGAAGCGGAAATCATTTACAATTTGAATCTAGAATCTTCTAATAATCAAAAACTTGAAATTCAAGTATCATCAAATAAATAATGACATTAACAAAAACCCCACTTCGCTACCCGGGCGGAAAGTCCCGCGCAATAGAACGAATGAAATTCCTCTTGCCGAAAGATTTTGAGGAATATCGTGAGCCGTTTGTAGGTGGTGGGTCTTTTTTTATTTACCTAAAACAAAAATATCCGAAATTGAAAATTTGGATAAATGACTTAAATCCAGAATTGTACTTCTTTTGGAAATATGCTCAAATTGACTCAGTAAAACTTGCTCAAGAAGTCTTAAAGATTAAAAAAGAAACAAAAGACGGTCAAGGTTTATTTACTGAACTATTAAGCATTGATGTTCAAAAAATAACGGAATTTGAACGTGCTACACGTTTCTTTGTATTAAACCGAATTACATTTTCTGGTGTTGTTGAATCAGGCGGATATTCTCAACTTGCTTATGAAGGAAGGTTTACTGAGTCTTCAATTCAACGTGTTTCCGAATTGAGTAAATTATTAGAAAATGTAAAAATCACACATTTAGATTATCGTGAAGTTTTGAAAGATGGTGAAAAGAATGTATTTACATTCCTTGACCCACCATATTTCAAAGCAACCAAATCAAGACTTTATGGAAAAAATGGGATTTTGCATACTGAATTTAACCATAAGGAATTTGCCTGTGCCGTAAAAGAATGTAAACATTCATGGCTTATCACCTATGATGATTCGCCAGAAATTAGAGAAAGCTTTAGTTTTGCAAACATCTATGAATGGGAATTACAGTATGGAATGAATAATTACAAACAGGGGAAAGCAGAAAAGGGAAATGAGCTTTTTATTTCAAACTACACATTGCCTATAAAATCAAAAATCAAGGTTGAAAAAGAAGAACCCAAACATGTTCAATTATCTTTAGTTTAATATTAAATTTTTCCCAACTATCAAAAAGAAATTCTCTCCAAATTTCTCTACGCTGACTTCAAACCCCAAGCGGCACAACTTTTTCATAAAAGCATTATATTCCTTACCTCACATTTTGTGATGGTAGAATTTTCACATGCTCTCGAAGTTAACTTCTAATCAAAAAATATTATTGATAGCATTTGCGCTTATCTTATTGATTGGCATATCCATTTGCATTGCTTCTATTTTATTCTTCACACCATCTTCTACAACCGAAGAACCCACTGCTGAACCTTATACCACTATTCAATATTGTCGCAACAACCTGCAAGAAGTATGTCTGTTATCCTTTGGGCGTGATATTTATGGTAATGCCGTCATCAATGTTTTTATCCCAAATGAAGAATTTCCAGAATTTTATTTAAGAATTGTCCGCACCACAGATGAAATTATTTATGTGTGTACCAAAAGCGAGTCATCAACTATTATCTGCAAAGGCGATGCGCTCAATTTAGGCGAGCGTGTTGAAATTTTTGTCACATCCACTGAAAGTTATCAAATCATTGCGCAAGGAACATTCCTCATCAAAGCGATTTACATTTCACCTGAAATTAATGAGCCAGCAACAGATTCCACACCAACGCCACTCGCTGAAGAAGATTAAAATGAAAGCCTCTGGGTTATATCATAGGTATAATTGCCAAGTGGCTTTTTTATTTTAAGGATAAACCTGATGAAACAACTAACAAGATTTTTCTCCGCTTTGATATTT
>JAEURG010000006.1 GCA_016789345.1 Anaerolineales bacterium
CTAAAACTTTTGCTTCGCTCATTGTCTGTACTCCGCATCCAATTGACTCATTTGTTCGTCAATTTCTTTTTGAAGGTCTTCAAACTTACCCAACTCTTCATTTGTAATTGTAGATTTTGCACGGATGATTTTATCTACAACGGGCAAGTCATGGATTAAGCTAATCGGTGCCCCACGTTTGACGATTGCCATGCCACGTTCGTGGAAGTAAAGCACCAATTCAAGCATACGAATTTGTTTATCAACCGATGAATAAGCATCTACTGTTTCGGTTGCATTTTGTTGTAAAAGTCCTTCGCGAATCAAACGTGTGGTTTCAAGAACCATGCGTTCGGTGAAAGGAAGCGCATCTGGACCGACCAATTTCACGATTTGTGATAAGCGGCTTTCTTCACTCAACAATTCCATTGCGCGGTTACGCATAGTAAGCCAATCTTTGCCAGTCTTTTCACGCCACCAATTGCCAACATCTTCTAAATATTCGCTATAACTATCCAACCAGTTAATGGCTGGGAAGTGACGAGCTGAAGCGAGAGATTTATCCAACGCCCAGAAACAACGAATAAAGCGTTTGGTGTGTTGAGTTACTGGTTCAGAGAAGTCACCGCCTGGAGGAGATACCGCACCGACGATAGACACTGAACCCTGTGTTCCATTTAAGTTATTGACATAACCTGCACGTTCGTAAAATTCTGCTAAACGACCAGCAAGATAAGCAGGATAACCTTCTTCTGCTGGCATTTCTTCGAGACGACCAGAAACTTCACGTAACGCCTCAGCCCAACGAGAAGTTGAGTCAGCCATGAGAGCGACGTGATAGCCCATGTCACGATAATATTCTGCGATAGTAATGCCAGTGTAAATGCTGGCTTCACGAGCCGCTACTGGCATGTTGGATGTGTTCGCAATCAAGACAGTACGTTCCATCAACGGGCGACCAGAACGAGGGTCAATAAGATGCGGGAATTCTTGCAACACTTCAGTCATTTCATTACCGCGTTCACCACATCCGATATACACGATAACTTCTGCATCTGCCCATTTCGCAATGCTATGTTGCGTAACTGTTTTACCTGAACCAAACGGACCAGGAATACCAGCCGCACCACCTTTTGCAACAGGGAAGAATGTATCCAAAATTCTTTGACCCGTAATCAAAGGAATGTTTGCACCGCGACGATTCACAAATGGACGTGCGCGACGAACGGGCCAACGTTGAAGCATGGTGAGATTTTTTTCTTCTTTGCCACTCTTCAACTTAGCAATCGTGTCATTGACTGTGTATTCACCAGCAGGAGCAACCCAAGTAATTGTGCCTGAGTCATCTGGGTTCAACATGACACGATGTTCAAAGGTATCTGTTTCCATGGCAACACCGAGAATGTCGCCACCTTTTACTTCATCGCCAACTTTTACTTTTGGCGTATATCTCCATTTCTTTTCGCGGTTAATCGAATCAAAACGCGCGCCGCGAGTAATGAATGAACCTTCAGAGGCTTCAATCAAAGGCAATGGACGTTGCACACCATCATAAATACTTTGAATTAAGCCAGGTCCCAACTCTACTGAAAGAGGTAAACCTGTACCATAGATGGTTTCGCCAGTTTGCATACCAGCAGTTTCTTCATACACTTGAACGGTCATTTGGTCGCCTTTAAGACCAATCACTTCACCTACCAAACGGTCTTCGCCTACTTCAACCAATTCAAGCATACCTACATTTTTAGACCCACGAGCACGGACAACGGGTCCGCTTATCCAAGTAATTTTTCCTACTTCGTTGCTCATGCCTTTTCTCCCATCAACACTTTATATACGGAAGAGCGAAGCGTACCTTGTAAGCGGCTTAAACGTGTTTCGAGGGTATTGTCATAATTCAACTTACCGCCCGAAGCACTCACCACCACGCCTGTACCTTCTTCAAGTTTTGCACCAGATGCGAATTTACCATTTAATTCTTTGGCAATTTCATCTAACTTCAAAACCTTTTGTGTTGATTCATCTGCGCGAATTTCTGCTTCTGTTGCTTTCAATTGAGTCAATGCTTCACGAGTCAACATTTTTACAATATCAGCGTAATCAGAGCGTTTCTTCACGCCATCTAATTGTTTCTTCACTTCTTCAAACACATTATCTAACAATTTTTCACGTGCTTCCAATTGCGTCGAACGTGCTTTCAATTGAGCGGTTGCAGAGGCTTGACTCTTCAAGCGGTCTGCTTCTTGTTTTGCACGGTCTAAGATGAGTTTCCGCTCCGCCTCTGCTTCGGCTTGGGCACGCTTACGAACGGCATCTGCTTTTTCTTTTGCTTCTACCTGCAACTGCTCAGCCTCATCTTTTGCTTCGAGCATAATGGCTTGCGCAAGCAACTCAATATCTTGTGCTTCAGTTTTCATAAACATTTCCTTTACAACTTGATACCAATCGCCCGTAAAACAATATCGCCGAGCGAGGCTTGACCTTCTGGAACACCGCCGGTAGATGGAATCTCAACCACCAACGGAATCGTACTGCGTAGTTTCAGGTGTTCCATCCGTGCTGGGATTAATTCAGCCACATCCTGAGTGACAAGTACAATGCCAACTTCTTTATTGGCTTGCGCTTCGTCTAATGCTTGATTCACTTCATCTGCAGTGGTAGCGACTTTGCCGCCTACACCTGTCAGTGAAAAACCAAGCACCGCGTCAGGATGACCGATGACCAGAATTTTCATTGCTTCTTATCCAAACAACACAAGGAAGGAAATGAGCAAACCGTAGATAGCCACACCTTCAGCCAAACCTACGAAGATGAGTGAACGACCTAAGGCTTCTGGCTTTTCAGCAATTGCACCGATAGCGGCGGCACCTGTACCACTTACAGCAACACCTGCGCCGAGCGCGGCTAAACCAGTGGAAATGCCTGCGGCTAAAGAGGCGTATGGGTCAGCGGCGGCTTCTTGTGCAAGTCCGCTTGCGGCATAGACGGTTTCAGGTGAAACCAACCAAACAGCCACAATGCCGAGTCCCATCAAAGCCAAGAACACGTTATAACCTTTGAAGCCGATTACCAAATTTTTGGCAGAGCGAACAGGGTCATTGGTGTACAAACTAACAATGTACATCACGAATGGGGCTAAAGGAATAACTGTAGCCAAGATTACGATAAAAATTTTAAGCATTTTATTTTCTCCTAAATTATTTTTGAAAATGATGTATTTCTTAATTCTCTTTTACTTTTGCAAGAGCAAGTGGTTCAAAGTTGGCACCGCCGCCTAAGAAGAACTTGCTAAAGAATTCATAATAATGTAAACGCATGGTTTGAATGGTGACGATAAAGCCTTCCAAACCAATCACGAACAAGTTGCCAAGTACAACAACCGCTAAATAGGCAAAACTTCCTTCTTCGCCCATTAATTTCGCAATCACAAATACTGCGCCTGTAAAACCAGCATGGACGATAGCAAATGCTCCCACGCGCACATACGATAATGTGTTACTTAACATGCTGATAATTTTTTCTAACACTTCAGCCGCAGATTGCACTGCAAACATGCCCCAGCCACCCTCTACTACAAAATGTCCGTCGTGCATCCAATGTTGTAATGGATGAGAAAAGATAGTTGCTAACAACAGACCAATCACGAACAAAATTGGGGCAATGGATGAAAGAAGAGGATTTTTACCTAAATCTAAAAGAAAGTGAGGTAAAAAGGATTCGCCAGTAAACAAGTTTGCACCAATACCACCTAACAAAACTAGGAAGGAAAAGTACAGGAACAATCCCGCAAGCCCGTTCGAGTCAAAGAAGAAGCGTCCCCAATTTCCAGAGCGAGCCGCGTTATACAAATTCAGCAAGTGTGAAAGAATCAACAACACAATCCCTGCCGCAATTGCAATTTGAAGAATTTCTAGCACATCATGAATGGGGCTGAGCCAGAAAAATTTGCCGAAGAATGGATGGTGTGGAAGCGTATGCTCATCACCGAAAATACTGCCAAACAAAAAGCCGAAAATCATTCCGCTGATACCACAAGCCACTAATAAACCGCCCAAAGTAGTTCTGCGGCTTAAGAATAAACCAATTAAGGCTAACACCAAACCATGACCTACATCGCCATACATTGCGCCGTATAACAATGGGAAGGTAATTGCAATTAAGATAGTTGGGTCAATTTCTTCATAACGAGGTCTGGAATAAGTGTTGACCAACGCTTCAAAACCACCAAGAAAACCTGGGTTTTGTAAAGCCACTGGCACATTCGATGGGCTATTTTTATATTCAATCTTAGTTGTTTCAATCAAAACTTCTTTTGAAACATTTTTTACTTTTTTAGCAAACCCATCTACTTCTTTAGAAGGCACCCAACCGACCACTACGTAAGTGTGGCGTAATTGCCCAAAACGAACAATCGCATCTGCCATCACGCGGCTGACGTGTGTATCCCAAAGCAATTGTTGTAATTCTGTTTTATGCTTATCAGCAAGTTTGAGAATGTTGGTTTCGAGGTCAACAATCTTTTTCTTGGTAGCATCAATTTCTCGGCGAAGCGTGGTGGTAATTTGTTCTGGTGTGCCACTAAATTCATCTGGCAAACTCAATGGGCTCAAATAAGCACTCTTCGCGGCGCGGTCTAACACATCGGAATTACTTTTTGGACCCAACACCCACACCACAGGCTTTTGAGCGTCTTCGCGCAAGATGAAGAAAACGTGCGGGACACGCCCGATGCTTGTCTTCAAACGGCTGATATTTGCGGCTGGAAGAATGCCCAAAATTGAGTGCATGTATGATGAATTTTTCAAAGCACCAACTTCGACATCTACATTCGCAATCGGTTCTAACTGACGCAATTGACTCTCAAACATTTCTAAGCGCTTCTTCAAGTTGGAAAGTTGGTCGCTGATTCCTTTGACCTCTTCCTCAATCCGATTCACGCCTGGGGTAAGCGTTTCTAACTCCACCATATTGTCGGCGCTGGCTTTGGCTGGATATTCTTCTGCTATACCCAATGTTTGCATCATGCTTTGAATACGGCGTTCCAGTGTGGAATAATTGCCTGCTTTTTCCTGCCATGCGCTTGGACCTAAATTTTCTAAGCCCAAGTAGGTGCTGTCAATTTGATGAAAGACACCTTGGTTGCTCAACACTTTGGCAACCTCCACAATATCCTTGGCAGGGATAATCAATTCAACTTCGGACATCTCTTTCGGAAAGAACATATTATCTCCATAATATATGTCGTTGCGAGGAGGGCTTTAGCCCAACAAAGCAACCTCCTGTAAATTTGGAGATTGCTTCGGGCGGGTCTCGATACGCTTCGCTACTCGACCATCGCCCTCGCAATGACATAAAAAATTTTTATTGCACTAGATTCGTCTTCAACAACAACGGCATGTACTCTTCTTCTGCAATGTTAGTTGACTTGGCTTCAATTAATACAATTAAATCTTGCACTTCAAAATCACTCAACAACAAGTAAGCCAGCGGAATACCAATGTGGAATGGGTCGCCCACAAATGCCGCGAGACAGGTCTTGATAACTTGTCGCTTAAGTTGTTGTTCCAATTTTGGCAACCCAGTTTGTGGGTCCTCAAGAAGCGCATTTACATCTTGAATGCCGGGGTAAATTTTAGAAATCACCGAAGCAATATCTGCACCCGTAGCAATCGCGCGCACATCATCATCTTTGACACGATAGCCAAACGGCAACGTGTAGTTAATCAATTCTTCTTCTGAAAGTTTGTGATACACCTTGTAACGAATCACCCACATCAAGTTATTCATATCGAGCAATGAGCCAATAATTTTTACAGCCACTTCTTGGTCTTTGCCTGAAAGGCGTTTGGTTGCCGCCCACAATGCGCGCCAATAATCTAAATCAATTGCAACTTCTAACGGGAAAAGATTTTGCTCGGCTGAAAAACGCTTCATTGCAAAAGACATTGTGGCTTCGTAGGGTGTGCCTTTCAACAACTCTACTGCACCGCCCACGTTGCCAGACTCAACCATGGCTTGCGCAGGGATGGTAGCAAATGAACCAAAAGGAAAAAGCACTTCGCGCACACGTTCCCAACTAGATATGTCTGTCTTCCAAGTGGATACGGTTTGAATACTGCGTAACACGGCTTTCAAATTTCCCACTTCGTAGTAACGATACAATTGCTTAACTAACGAACGAGTTTCATTGGGCGCTTGCCCAACCACACTATTAAATGAATCAGAAAGTTTGTTTTTAATCGCAAACACCACCCGACGTGGCGTTAAATCACTTTCTTTAAGACCTGATAAATATTTTCCGTATGGCGTATTCTTAAGTCCCGCCACCAAAGATGCAAAATCTGGAGACTCGCTTAAACGCGCCATCTCTTGCGGAGAGAGCAAATCGGCTTTCATTGCCCGCACCCGCGTGCTAATTGCCGCGTAACCCGAAACACCACCTGCCATGTTATGCCTTACCGATAACGCGGTCTAACACAAATGCCACAGCCTTATCAAAATTCTTTTTGGCATTTGCTTCAAACTCGGTATTTTGAGATGCAATATCCGCGGCGACATCTCCAGCATCCGCAGATTGCGCCGCCGAAATCATTTTGCGGGCTTCTTCTTGTGCATCGGCAATTGCTTTAGCAATCATGGCTTGGGCTTCTTGCTCGGCTTTAACAGGAATTTCTTGCGCCTCACGTTTGGCTTTTTCCTGCATTTCTGCCGCTTTCTTCTCTATTTCTAACACTTGCTGAATATGTTCTTTCATTAGAAATCACCTCGCTAGAATACGAACTTAAGTCTCGCAATTGTAAAGGATAACACTACCATCATCAAGGTTTTTATAAAATTTGGAGTCAAGCCACTTAACACTTGAACTCCAAAATTTTGATTGTGTAATTATGCACAATTATAAGGGGCAGTCAGCAATTTGTCAAATAGATTTAAGAACCGCCTCACCCCCTAGCCGATAACTGATTCTGCTCAACCAACTTTTTTCTTGGCTGACAATTATTGCTTATAAACTATTACTCATTTCTTAACTTTTCGCTTCTTCCGCTTACTCCACCAATACTTCACAATATCATCAAAAAACGGAAAGCCGACGATAATCCCCAACACCGAGCCAACGACTCCCGAAGTGCGCACAAAGTTAACCGAGAACCCGAAAAAGTCCACCGCTTCTATTTCGACAATTTGAGCGGATACTGCTCTCCGACTTTCTTCTCCCGTCAGTTTATCTACAAAAACTAAATTGACCCAAATGGTGCCGCGAAACTTCCCAACTTGCGGAGCGCGAATGCTCCAATAGAATGTGACAGGTTTGCCTTTTTGGAGCGGTTGATATGTAATACCAGATGGCTTGACATCCACTCCAGCAATATCAAAATTTGCCTCAACGCCTACATTATGCGTTTCATACAAATCTGGGATTTGAATCACTTCGCCAGTAACCGTGTTTGTTTCATAGTAAGCGGTTGGGGTGACATTGCCCAAATCATCCACTTCTAAAGTGAGGCGGATGATGTCGCTTGAAGAATCAGCTTTAATTTTCGGTGGGAATTCTAAAGTGATACGGCGGGTCTCAAGTAATGCGGGTTGTAATGATGGCGGCTGTGACGTTGAAATGATAATAGGCTGAGTCGGTGCAACATCTGTTAATATTTGACTTGGAGATTCAGTTGCAGGGATGGGTGCAACACCGCAAGCGAATAGAGCGCAAGTAATCAATAATAAAAAAATGCTTCGGAGAAAAGAAATTTTAGAATTCATGCCAAAGATTCAAAATGATATGACGATGGTGTTGGCAATTGCATCTCTTGCGGAGAAATTTCTTGAATACGCGTTTCAGTTCGGCTTGGCGAAAATCCCCAAATCAAAAGAGAGATGGAAATGCTTAAGATGATGATGGCAAGGGTGAGTCTTATCTTTTTCATAATGTTATCCATGTCATTGCGAGGGCGTTCTTGCTCTTTGCCCGAAGCAACCCCCAATTAAGTAGAAGATTGGTTCGCCTTTATGGTCTGATATGCCCTTCGCAAAAACCGCTCAGGCTACTCGACCAACAGGCTCGCAATGATGTGATTTACCTTCCAACTTCTTCCACTTCAATATACCACTTGACGCGTGTGCCAACTCTATCGCGCAATGTCCATGCTAAAGATTTGGGCATGGATTCAAATGTCTTCAAAATTTCTTGAATGCGTTTTGAAATTAAATCTTTTTCGTCATTAGAAAGAGATGTTTTATTCACAATCTCTCTCACTTTTTCTAAATTGATAGATGTTGTTTTATACAATCCCCAATCGTTGCCGCATAACTCCGCAATAATATTTAAGTTAATCGTATCTTTATCGTGATTTCCAGTTTCGACATTTAATAACAATGAAGCAATGTCCATTGCATCTTTTTGATTCAAATCAATAATTTGAATTTTAGATAAAAATAATTCGGCTAGCGGAATCGTAAGTGGGTCAGCGATGAGGCGGTTTTCGAGCGGAATTTTGTGGCACATCTCAAAATCACCGACGAAAATATCAATCTTCATTTCGCTTTCATCGTGATAATAAATTTGGCGAATGTCACCATTTAATATGTTGAATTGCTTATGCGGGGAATATCCGACCGTTGGCATAAAAGATTCAAACTCACGGCGTTGTTTTTTTGCAACGACAAAATCTAAATCACCATATTCACGAATGAATAGCGGATGATTCTTTTTATTATGCACATGCACTGCTAACCCACCAATCGTGCGAATTTGAATTTTATTTGTTTCTGCCGCTTCTACGAGGCGATACAATTCTTTTAAGATATCCAATGGTATGTTTCTCTTTAATGCAATAGGTGACAGTCATCTTGAAGATGACTGTCACCTAAAGATATAAAATTACTCGGCAGGAATTTCAGCCGTGACTTTGTTCAAGTCAATACCTTTGCTCTTACGATAGGCTTTGAATCCGAAGTAAATTACAGCGGCAAGTACATAGTTCGCCAGCATGTAATAGATTGAGCTTGTATTGCTAAGACCGATACCATACAAACCGTTCGGGTCAATAATCCATTGATAGAGCAGGTACACAAGGAAACTACCGAAGATAACGCCTGCTACCGAAATTAATGGAAGACCAAGCACATTGTATTGAGAAATTGGTGACGATTTATACAAATCGGGCTTGGTGTATGGAAGCACGATAGCAGAAATTGTTGTGCCGAGGAATGTCACAGCAATTACAAGTGTTGAACATAATGTGAGAGTTTGGAAGTTTAGCAAATTGTAGTTGAAAAGATATGCCACAATCACTGATGGTACAACCATCAACAACAACGCATTCACTGGTGTGCCTGTGCGTTCATCTAATTTGGCAACTGATTCAGGTAATAAGCGGTCAAATGCGGCGGCGAAGATAACGCGTGTTGAGGAAAGGAAAACTGTTGCGCACCAGCCGAACCACCATAAACTCATTAAACCAACAACGAGGAATTGAACCAGTTTGTTGGTGGTGAGGAATGCCGCCAGCAAAGCAGGATAGGGCCAGATAGGAAGCGCAGGAATAACATCCGTGTAGCCCCAAGCATAGTTCCACCATGCGGCTCCGGCCTGGACGTAAAATTCCCAGCCCATTGTTCTGCTGATAGCAAAGAGCAAAACGATGCCTAGCACAGTGGTTACGCCTAACGCCAAACCCATGCCGGTCATATTGCGTTTGAAATCAGTTGCGCCACGCACTTCACCATATAACGTTGCGCCCCAATTGGGCCACAAGTTAAAAAAGACCATATAAGGAATGACGAGGAACACCAAACCAAGTGCCCCTCCAGTCAGAGGCGTGATAGCACCTGCATCTGTTCCCATTGTGACTGTGGCATCATAAACGCCGGGTGCGGCTCCAAACATGGAAGTTGCATTGGCTTCTAAGCCTGCTTTGAAGGCTTCGGGCGAACCAGTCAAGAACAACACAATCACAATCAGCAAGCCAAGCATACCGCCATAGAATGAAAACTTTTGAATGCGAGCGTATGTTTTCATGCCTAACATAATGAAGATGCTGACAATGACCAGCGTGAGAATCGAAGCAGTGAATGCACCATTTTGTGTGCCGGCAAACCATAAGGCAATATCTTTTGCGCCGAAAATGCCGAGCAATGGAACTAGCACAATGTGACGGAACATATCGCCATACAATGGAACCCATAGCCACAAAATGAACCACCAACCTGTGACTGCAAGAATGAAGCCGACTGCTCCACCGAGGATGCGGCTTTGCCAAACATAATCACCGCCAGAACGGGGCATCACGGCGATTAATCCAGCATACACCACAACTTCAAAGAAAATAAATATCGCGCTGATAATCAACGCATTCACCATACCACCTTCGAAATAGTACATCTGACTGAAACTGTACAAACCGAGCGTGATAAGGTTAATCGAAAACAACGCGTAAATAAACGCGTCCATGACTGACCATGAACGTACCATGCCAGTCGCTTTACGGACAAACAAGTTGCTCATAACAAATTCTCCTTTGTTAATTTTTAAGTAAGGGCGACTCGCGAGTCGCCCCTACAAATAACCTAACCAGTTGTCAAAACGTAATCTTCTACTTTATTTTTTACAAGATTTATAAGTTCACCCAACAACGTGCCTTGCTCATACATCGAGCCGGGATTAATACAAAGTGTTTTGCCAATATGTGAAACGCCACGCCCTTCGTGAATGTGACCATGCAAACCCAATAACGGTTGCACTTTTTCAATTGATTCACGCAACGCCGTTGAGCCAACTGCTTTCAAGGCTTGCCCTGCCATTTTCGGGCGTAAATTTTCATCTAACTCCGCCGCTTCATCTAGATTTGATTTATAAGGCGGCACATGGATATTGAAAATTGCCGAGTGTGGATTTTTTAATTGCGAAGTCATCGCTTCATACCTGACTTTGAGTTGGTCCTCATCCTCTTCACGATGCGTATCCCATGGCGTTTTATTGCTCCAACCAGACGCTATCATTTCATGCCCGCTTGCCAAAGTGGTGACCTTCCCCTCTGAATGGATAACCGTTCTGCTTTCCATAAGGATTTCGTCCACTTCATCCATATCGTCATTACCCGGGCAACAATAGACTTTCATACCTGTGCCTGCTAATTTTTTATCAGCAATTTCCATCCATTGTTGAACGACTTTAAGCACTTCCTGCAAAAAGATTTTGCTGACGCGCTCTGGGTCTTTTTCTAATTCGGCAATTTCGTCTGGATTGGTCATATAGGGATAATAACCGCGACTACGCACGCGCTTTTTCATATCGGTTAATTCATCTTCATTTGTGATATCAAACACCTGTTCGAGCAAAGTGACACGGTAATTTGACCCGCCTTGGTGAACAAATGGCACAACTGCCTTGCCCGTCATATCTCCCCCAAGGATTAATTGGTCGGCTTCGTAGAACTTCCCTGCATTCAAAAACTTATTCCAGCAAATATCTGAGCCGTGAATGTCTGTTGCAAAAAATATTTTAGTCACATGCAGTTCCTTCATTAAATGAGATAACTTGCAGAGGTGGTGCGGAATTGATTGGCTCAATTATACTCCTCTTATAATGTCATTGCGAGCCACGCTCTTGGTTTTGCGGCGAAGCAATCTCCAAATGAAACAGGAGATTGCTTCGGGCAGAAGAACACTGCCCTCGCAACGACATATTTCAATGACATATCTTTGTATCTGTAATAAAATAGAGCAAATATCTTTAGGAGACTTTAGGCATGGTCAAGAAAGTTTCAAGTGTAGGTAAAACTATCAAGAAAAAAGTAGCCAAGCCGAAGGCTCGTACTGAGCCGAGTCGAAGTATCAAGAAAGAAGCGGTTGGGGTGAAGAAGAGTCGCTCGGTGAATAAAAATCCAGTTGATTTAAATGATGTCAATACTTTACAACAAGAATTAAAGCAACGGACTGATGAACTTGCCATTCTCAATTCTGTGGGCGAAGCGATGGCAAAAACGCTGGACGTGAAAACGGTTGTAAAAATTGTGGGCGATAAAGTACAAAGTATTTTTGCGGCTGAAGCTGTGACAATTCGTTTATATGACCCAACTACAAATCTTATCCATCGCGCCTATGATTATGACTTTATTGATGGTTATGAAGATTTAACGGATTCGTTTTTTCCATTAGGAAAGGGATTGAATTCCATCATCATTGAATCTGGCAAACCATTATTTTTTGGAAGTTGGGAAGAAGCCAAAGCACTAGGTGCGCTTTTAACGCCATCAAGTTCAAAAAATGACCCATTACCGCAAGCTTTTATTGGTGCACCTATTTTTGGTGGAGATAAAGTTATTGGCACTGTTTCGGTTCAAAGTTACAAACAAAATACTTATAACGAGAATCATTTACGCCTATTACAGACTCTTGCATCCAATATGGGAGTTGCGATTCAAAACGCACGTCTCTTTGAAGCCGAACAGCAACGCAAAGATGAACTTGCCATTCTCAACAGTGTGGGCGAAGCAATGGCGAAGACGTTGGATGTCAAAACGGTTGTAAAAATTGTGGGCGATAAAGTGCAGAGCATTTTCAACTCGGAAATTGTGAGCATTCGCTTATATGACCCGTCCACCAATCTGATCCAGCGCGCCTATGATTACGATGGGGCTTATGAAGACTTGACGCATACGTCTTTTCCAATAGGCAAGGGGCTCACCACGCAGATTATCGAGTCAGGCAAGCCACTATTGTTCAGCACGGCAGAAGAATCAGATATAGCTGGCACACTCAAATCTCCAAGTATTCTCAACCCTACAGAAGACACTCAATCCTATTTGGGCGTGCCCATTATTGTGAACGATAAAGTGATTGGCGCTGTCAGTATTCAAAGTTACAAGCGACATGCCTACAACGAAAATAGTTTACGCTTATTGCAAACACTTTCCGCCAATATGGGCGTCGCGATTCAAAATGCGCGTCTCTTTGAAGCGGAACAAGAACGCGTTGCTGAATTACAAATCATCAATTCCATTCAGCAGGGACTCGCCGCTGAGTTGGACTTCCAAGCCATTGTGGATTTGGTTGGCGATAAGTTGCGCGAAGTATTCAATACACCTGACCTCGCTATTAATTGGTATAACGAAAAAGATAATCTTATAAATTATCTTTACTTTTACGAACATGGCAATCGAATGCAAATCGAGCCGAGGACACCTAGTCCAAATGGCATTTTTTCAAGAATGCAAAAAAATCGCCAACCTGTTATATGGAATTCACAAGCAGAAGGAGATGCAATTGGTACTGTCATTCCAGGCACAGACAACAGCAAATCAGGTGTTTCCCTTCCAATCATCAGCAGTGACCGTGTTCTTGGAAGTATTCAACTTGAAAACTATGAGCGCGATAATGCCTATGGTGAATCGGAATTACGTTTATTAACTACTGTATCTGCATCATTAGGAACTGCATTAGAAAACGCGCGTCTGTTTGATGAAACACAACGCCTCTTAAAAATCACCGAAGACCGCGCCGCTGAACTCGCCATTATCAACAGTGTGAGTGAAGGTTTGGTGCGCGAACTTGATTTTCAAGCCATCATTGATTTGGTAGGCGAAAAGATTCGCAAAGAGTTTAAAGTGGAAGATATGTATATTGCCTTGTATGATTCAAAAAGCAATATCATATCCACTCCTTATTACATCGAACATAGCGACCGCTTCTCCGTTGAGCCACATGAATTAGGGTTTGGGTATGCAGGCTGGACAATTAAGAATCGCAACACACTAGTCATTAATGAAAATATTGACCAGCGAAAATTAGAACTGGGTATAGATACATCAATAACTGTTGGTGATGAGGATGAAGAAGACCTGACTCAAAGTGTGGTCTGTGCGCCGATTTGGTCATCGGGTAAGGTTATCGGAGTCATCACGCTATATTCCAACGAAACAAATGCTTTCCCAGAATCTAGTGTGAGTTTGCTAACTACATTGTGTGCCAATCTTGGCGTGGCATTACAAAACGCGCGTCTCTTTGATGAAACCCAACGCCTCTTAAAATTGACCGAAGACCGCGCCGCCGAATTAGCCATTCTCAACTCTGTCGGTGAAGCTATGTCTAAGACCTTAGATGTCAAAACAGTCACCTACAATGTTGGCGATAAGATTCGTGAAATCTTCAATGTAGAAATTGTTGATATTCTGATGTTTGATTCAAAAACAAACATGATGCAGTTAACCTATAGTTATGCAGGAAAATATTTTGAAAATGAGCCACCTTGGGAATTAACCGAAGGTGGCTTAACCACAAACATTATCAAAACGCGCCAACCATTATTATTGAAGTCTGCTAAAGAAATTGAAGAGCAAGGTGCCGAAGCGTATGTCACTTCACCAAGTGATGAGCCTGATATTCAATCTTATATGGGTGTTCCCATTATGGTCGGTGAAAAAATCTTGGGCGTTGTGGATGTTCAAAGTGTGAAAGAGAATGCGCTTGATGAAAGTGATTTACGCCTTTTACAAACACTTTCTGCCAACATGGGCATTGCCATTGAAAATGCTCGTTTATTTGATGAAACCCAACGCCTCTTAAAAGAAACTGAACAACGCGCGGCTGAGTTATCTATTATCAATAGCGTGGGTGAAGCCATGTCTAAGAATTTAGATGTGCCGACCGTTGTCAAAATCGTGGGTGATAAAGTAAGAGATATTTTTAATGCCGATGTCACTATGATTGCTTTGGCAGAAGTAGAGAAAAATTTGAGCCGCATGGCTTATGCCTACGATAAAGGATATCTAGAAGAAATGATATTCCCATTGGATACAGGCTTGGGTGCTACAGTTATTAAAACCCGTCAGCCTCTTTTATTGAACACCAGTGCCGAGTCAGACGCTTTAAGTTCTCTTAAAATTGATGATGCTGAAGGCAATGAAGACCAAACTGAATCATGGTTAGGTGTTCCCATTATCGTGGGTGACGCAGTTCTTGGTAATGTGAGTGTACAAAGTTATAAACAATATGCTTATAACGAAGATAGTGTTCGTTTGTTACAAACATTATCTGCCAATATGGGTGTGGCAATTGAAAATGCACGTTTATTTGAAGAAACCAATCGCCTGCTCAAAGAAACAGAAGAACGTGCCAAAGAATTATTAATCATCAATGATGTGCAATCGAATCTATCAGCCAGCATGGAAACACAAGCCATGTATCAATTGGTTGGAGATAAGATTCAACAGGTCTTTGATGCTCAGGTTGTGACAATTAGTGAATATGATCCACAACTGCATCGCAACACATGGCGCTTTGCTGTAGAAAAAGGTGAGCGATTAACGATTGAGCCATCCAAACCGATTGGATTTTCAAAACATATCATTGATACACGCCGCATGATTTTAGTGAACGCAGGTGTAGCAGAACGTCGTAAAGCTTTAGGGGGTGCTGTGGCGGCGGGTCAACCTGCTAAATCATATTTAGGTGTTCCATTATTAATTAATAATGAAGTGCGTGGAATTATCTCATTACAAAATATTGACCATGAAAATGCATTTTCAGAATCAGATGTGCGTTTGTTACAAACCCTTGCCAGCTCGATGAGTGTGGCACTTGAAAATGCACGTCTCTTAGAAGAGACTCGCCGACGTGAACGTGAAAACATCGCTTTGCTTGATATCAGCCGTGATATTTCATCCACACTTGATTCATCTACTGTATTACAAGGAATCGCAACTCATGCTCACAACGTGTTACAAGCCGCGCTAAGCGGACTCTTCCTCCCCGAAGAAAAAGGTCAATTGTTCAGAGCCATAGCCGCAGTCGGTGATGAAGCGGAAAATCTAAGAAATGACACTATCAAATTAGGTGAAGGCATCTTAGGAGATATTGCAAAAAATAAAGTCGGTGAAATTGTCAACGATGTAGATAACGACAAACGTGCTGTGCAAATTACTGGAACGGATGTTAACTCTGACGAACATTTATTAGCCGTGCCATTGATGGCAAATGATGAGTTGATTGGTCTCATGTCTGTTTGGCGCAATGGCAAAAATAAAGAATTTCTTGAGTCTGAGTTAGAGTTCTTAACAGGTTTATCGCGTCAAGCAGTAATTGCAATTCAAAATGCAAAATT
>JAEURG010000091.1 GCA_016789345.1 Anaerolineales bacterium
AAAAGAGATAGGAGGATAATTCCAATTCCGCCTGCAATTACAAGTAGGCGGATTACAACTTTACGATTCAAAGTTATGCTCCTAAATCTGTCCAGCGAAGTTCTTTGCCAAAGGGCATATCAATTAATGCCTTCGTTCCAATCACATTTTCAATTTCATGTGGTTTGATTGCGCCCGGAGTGGCTGGGCGAAGCACATCAATCATATCTCTTGTAAAAACTTCACCTGCTTTGATATCTCGTGCAGCTCGTAGACAACGTCTTTGCACAACTTTGGTTTGTTGTTCATTGCCAGCGATAAATTTATCTGTACTGCCAAATGAACGTTCAAGCAGACGAGTCTCTTCAACCATCTTCGCCCAGTTTTCTGGATTCATAGCAAATTTATGGTCTGGACCTTCGCGGTCGTTGCTATCTGTAAAGTGGCGTTCAATCATGCGAGCACCTAAAGTCACTGCACCTAGCACTGGAGCAACGGAATGCGTATGGTCTGATAAGCCTAAAATCACATCGGGGAACATAACTGAAAAAGTTTTCAACACATTCAAATGCAAATGATCATAATTATCTGGGCTGGCTGTGTAGTTTGTATTACATTGCATTAAACATAATTGTTTGTTGATTTTCAAAATCGCTTGCACAGCACGTTGGACATCAGCAATATCTGCCGCGCCGCAAGCAATGATCATCGGTTTGCCTTTGCTTGCCATGTGTTCCAATGCTTCAATCCAATCAATTTCACCTGAACCTGCTTTAAAAGCGGGGATATATGGATTGACATGTTCAATAGAATCATAATCATAAGGGGATGTGAAAAAATCTATGCCAACTTTTTCACATTCTTCTTTTAATATCGGAGTCCAGCTTTGGGATACAGATGCCGCGGCATACACTTCAGTCACTGATTTTTTCCAACTGGCTTGATGGCTGACTTTGGAATCCATGTGCGTGAAGCCATAATCCGAGACAATTTTTGGGGCGATAAAATGTTGAAACTTGGCTGCATCTGCACCTGCATCTTTTGCCAAGCGGATTAATTTCTTTGCTCGTTCCAAATCGCCATCATGATTCGCGGCAATGTCGGCGATGAAATAAGTTGGGTGATTTAATCCGATGGTGTGGTTGTTGATTTTGAATTCCATTTCATATCTCCAAAAATAGCCAAATAACCCCGAATTTTGGCAATGTGATTTGTTATTTTTAGTTATTCAAGATTTAAAATCTCTTGGCGTATTTCTTGCCACACTTTCAAGTGTTCCCTCTTAATCCCACTTGCACGTTTAAATTCAAATTCTAGCCATTTGGTATATTCTTCGATAATATCTTGTGGATTATTTATTAAGCGCATGTAATACTTTAAGGATGGAATTACCCCATTCACAATAATTTGGCATGAATGGATTTTTTCGTATTTTTCTATTTCACGTTTTACCGAATCATAATCTTCAAAGTTGGGTTCGCTGGTTGTCAAAATATAATATCTATCAATTTTTGTGTTTTGAATTTTTCGATACACTATTCCAACCATATCGGCAGTAATTGGTTTATTGTGTTTAATTTCGACTGATTCAAATGGAGAACCATCTTCATTTCTTACATCAATATCGCCTAATGATTTTGAACGAGAATCAGGGCTAGTATGAGATTCAAGAGGCATGAGCATTTTGCCTGAATATCTACCAACATTGGGCATAATCAAGTTATATACAGAGTAAATTGCTAAAACTGGAAGGCGTGCAGTTCCTACAACCCCTTTTCCGTAATTGTAACGAATATGCTGACTTAATGCTTCAATTATTCTTGCAATAGATATATCTCTTGTAATCTCTACATTTTCGAAAAGTATCTCATCACTTTTCATCAGTTCAAGCATAAGTCCCATCAAAGCAACAAGTATTTTAGGTGCAAGATTTTTATCTTTTTCTATTCTATCCAGAATATTTAGAAAAGCTGATTTTAAGACTTGATTTCTAATTTTTCCAGGAAAACTTAAATTAAAAGGTCTTGGTTGTTCTAAAGAACGGGTTAACCACGCACTTTCAGCCATGGCAAAATGTGGAAATTTTCTTTTTAAGAATGGTGTTACATATTTTGTATCAAATGTTCTGCCTGAATAACCACTCTTCATTCCTTCTTGATGTTTACGAATATCTTGTGTTGGTTCATAAATTTTATAAACTAATGAAGTGAAAGTAACACCTAAAACCGCTTTTTGTGTGGCGGCATTCTCAACAACAATTTTAAGATATTGAATTATCTCATCTGGCAAACCAGCCAAAAGTGACTTTAATGATTTATGACTTGCTTGTTCATAAACAGATTCCATGATTTCAATAGGCGTTTTAGGCATTGTTTCTCTCCCACAGCGATAATTGATGTTTCACACTACTTAACCGTTTTTGAGCATAGGCACAATATTCTTCACTTAAATCAAAGCCAATATAGACTCTTTCATTCTGAAAAGCAGACACTGCTGTTGAGCCAGACCCAATAAAAGGGTCAAGAACGATGTCACCTTTTTGTGTTAATAATTTTATAAACTCATCCACAATTTTTACAGGATAGATTGCAGGATGCGGATTATTTTTTATTGACTCAACAGGCGTAGTAATTACATCTTTTTTCAAAGGGTTTCCATAAATACGAATAACTGTAAAACCGTTTTTATCTAATTGAATTTTTCTGCCACCTTCTTGCCCACCAAATGGTTCTGAGTGAATGCCTCTAATTTTCATGCGGAAGCCCTGAATTTCTCCATTTCGCACTTCCTCTATAACTTCTTCTAAAGCATTCTTTGCCATTTCTTTTTGTTTTTGAGTGAGCTTAGACTCTGCAATCAATGAAAAATATTTTTTTCCCACATTTTCACCATTACCATTTCCATTTGCCTTTGGTTCTTCAACTGGTTTCAAGAATTCATCTATAAAATATTTGTATTCTTGAGACTTTACAAAATGAAAGAAAGGTTCTGTACTACTAACAAGCCTTCGCTTGAATTGTCGTGGTGTTGGGTTAGATTTTACCCATGTAACATTATTAACTAAGGCTACCCCACATTGTTCAGTTGCAGCAATTGCAAATCTATAAGGCATAAGTAACAAACTGCTATCCTCATATTTATCGCCAATATTAAAAACTATACTTCCTGTTGGTTTTATAATGCGGACACATTCACGAAAAATTTTCATTATTGCAGAAATATATTCTTCTGGCTTTTTTTCATTACCAACTCCACCGCCATCATATTCTCTTTGTTGAAAATAAGGTGGAGAAGTGATAATTAAATCAATTGTATTAGCAGGAATTGATTTTAGTAACTCAGCACTATCACCACAAACAATTTCATTCCAATATGGCATTTTTGCTGGGCGATTAACAGAATATATAGCAGTCTGTTCTTTTACTTTTTTAATTTTTGGCTTTCTCTTTGAAATAACTTTTGTCATATCTATATTTTACTTCCCAATCTTCCCCAAATGTGTATTTTGGAAAGAATCTTCGTGTTTCAAGCCGTAGCCGAAGACGCGGTCAAAGGATGAATGGGCGAAGAATAAAATGCCGATGAATATTAATGTGGAATTGGAGAGTAGAACGCCGAAAACGTAGAGGCTAGTACCAAGTCCGCGATGGTGAATCAGGTTATAAATCCAGGCGCCGAGGCGGGTATTTATCAAGTAACCAATCATGCTCAAGTCGGGAGTCAAAAATAAGAGGGCAAACCATCCCCAAGATAAATCATATTGAGAAAAAAGAAAGAGTGAAAGTAGCAATAAAAAGAATTCTTCGAGTTTGACGAGGTTTTTCATGTAGATGCTCCTGTGGAAAGACTTGTGGAATACTCTGTGGATAACTTACGAAAAATTGTGGATAAGTGTGGAAAAACCACGTTTTTAACGTGACTTACAAGCATTTATTGTTGATAACTACGGATTTTCTGTGGATAACCTTGTGCGTATTGTGTGTAAAACTCGTTCAAACCTGTGGAAAACTCAGGGAGAGATTCGCCTAAATCTGTGGATAACTTGCGCGTACTTAGGGATAAGTTGTTGGAACGTTTGGCAAT
>JAEURG010000102.1 GCA_016789345.1 Anaerolineales bacterium
GACATGAGTTGCGCCCAACCCGCGTGATGATAAAAATGTCGCGCGACCAACGGGATATCAATATCGCGCGTTTCGCGGATGGGCTTGCCGTTATCCATGGTTTCGAGGACGGCGAAGAGACGCGAATGTTTTTGGATTTGACGCGCGATGGCATACAAATATCGCGCTCGGGCGTGACCTGATAACTGACTCCATTTACTATAAGCTTTTCGCGCCGCCTTTACAGCCTCATGCACATCTTCGTCGCTGGCTTGAGCAATATCTGCAAGTTTGTTTTTGTTGGCGGGATTTATCGAATCAAAATATTCTTTTGGAGATGGTTCGCGCCATTCATTGTTGATGAATAATCCGAATTTGTTATTGTGTTCTTTCAGCCATTCTTCGGCTGGTTTGGAGACTTCGGGAGCGAGTCCGTATGTGAGGGTGTCGAGAATTTCGGGGATTGTCATTTTTCATTATCCTTCTAATTCACAATGAATATTATAAATTTTATGATAAGTTCGATTTAAAAAAGACACTATCAAGGATTTCAGTTAAACCAAAAGTAATAGTATGAAATCCATTAACTTCATTTATACTCATTTTAGTTAAGATTGAATCCTTGCCTTCTTTATAGATAACTATATAAATGTTATCGGTAGATATTTCCCAATCAAAACTCCAATGCGCCAAACCATTTCGCAATGCTTTAAAATCCTTGTTATAAAGAAATTCTTTGGCTGCCGTTATTAAAGGAATATTATTTCCTAATCGTGGATATATTGGTGAATTTTCTCGAAGAAGGAATCTTCCAATTGGACCATCGATACCCAACGCTGTGGGAATCCAACGAATTAAATACCATCCTTTAGTAGTAACTGGGTGCATCCATTCAGGTGTTTCTTGCCAACGTGAATTCTCAGACATCGACATATAAGTTAAGAGCATTTTAACAGAACGACTAATATACAATTTATTATCCAAGTATTTTCGTAAATCTGAAACAAATTTTAAATCCCTCATTAATTCTTTACATTCTTCTTCTAAAGCCGTGTAAGGTTTTTCGTGATCTAGCCAAGTAGAAGATATTTTTCGAGAACTCAATAAGAGGAAAGCATCTTTCATCATCGAGTCTTTTTTATATGATTCTTCAGAATTATTCATTTCTCTTCACCTTCATATTCCAGTTTGCAAATTTCTTTAAGGAAATTTTAGATTTCGTCCGCGTGCAATATCAATTCTCTAACGTCTTTACCTGCTTTCATGTCATCCCAAGTTAATTTTAAAGACTTTTGCCTATTAGATGCCCACTTCAATATCGGCTTTTCATATTTTTTAGGCATCGTTCCAGCAAGCAATTCTAGTGTATCAATAGCGTACGATGCCTTATGCTCATCTTTATAGTGTATGTGAAAATGAGGTCGAAAGTGATTCTTATCAGGTTTTATTATTAACTTTGTGTACATACGGCTGTAAACGACAGCTTTAGTAACAAAAATTCTGTTGGTATTTGTCTCCCAATCGGCAACTGCAAAAAGCAATTGCAATTCATCAATGTCCTTCTGCCATAAGCTATTTGGAACACGACCTTCCTTTATTGGTAGATAGATTTCTGCTTCAAGTTCATCAATTTTTTGTTCAACTTGATAGCCTAAGTATCTTTGAGCCCAATAATATAAGAGTAGCTCGTGGTTTAAAACATTTTCGAATAAATTAATATCTGGTTCGTTGTCTGCCATATTAACTTCTCAGTGTAATTTTGATACAAACCTTCGGAAATTTTTCAATAAAAAATTATCCTAATGACTGATACTGCATCGAAGCATATCGCCCGTAAGCAAAGTGCTCTAGTTGCTTTGAATGTTTTTTAATATTAATTTTATGATTTCTCATTCTTCTCCAACATCTCAACAAACTGCTTAGCAAATCTGCCCCACCCCAGCCCTCCCCAAGTCCGAATGTTATATAAGATAGTTATTCAGACTCTTTATTTCGGACTTGGGGAGGGAGTCGCGACTTGTCGCGGCGGGAGGGGCTTAAAGATTCTCCAAAATTACTTCTAAAACTTTATCAATATTATTCATCACATCGTTATTATAAAAGCGCAAAACACGATAGCCTTTTGATTTTAAGAATTCAGTCCGCTCGTCATCATATTCTTTTTGCTCTAAGTGCTGGCTTCCATCTAGTTCAATTATAAGCATCTTGCTCGGTGCACAGAAATCTGTAATGTAATTTCCAATTGCATGTTGGCGTCGAAAACCAATTCCATTCAAACGATGAGCACGTAAACGAGTCCATAATTTGGCTTCGGCGGGAGTTAGATTCCTTCTGAGTTCTCCCGCGCGGTGCATTATTTTGGGCGTTGAACGTTTTTCGGTCATAAAGTTTCTTGCTCGTATTATTTTTTAGCAGAAGTTACATTACCAAACTTTTCATTCTTTTCAAGCATCTCCACAAACTGCTTAATTCTTCTCTCGCGTGTTTCCGCTTTCTTGGCATTATGAATTCGAAATAAAAATGAATATCGCTCCGAACTTTTCAGTGACTCAAAAACAGCTTTGGCTTTCTTATTCTTATCTAATACTTTTTGAAAATCTTCTGGCACAGACATATTCTTTTGCCCGTCATAGGCATTTGCCCAACGTCCATCTGCTTTGGCGGCTTCGATGGCTTTGAGTCCAGCGGGCTTCATTTGTCCTTCTTTAATTAATCGTGCCACCTTTTCGACATTGATCTTTGACCAAATACTCTTGGGTCGGCGGGGCGTGAATTTTTGCAGGAAATATTTTTCGTCAAAACTATTTTTCTGTCCATCAATCCATCCGTAACACAAGGCAATGTCTAATGCTTCCATATATGTCACAGATTTAATGCCTGAATCTTTTTTTGCTAGTTTCATCCACACGCCTGCGGATGTTTCATGATTCTTGGCGAGCCAATCCTCAAATTTGGATTGGGAAGCAAAAGGAAGAATTGGTAGGTCAGGTTTCATATTATCTTTACATTCGGCGGACTAAAGTCCTGCCTCAGTCCATGAAAGTCCACTAAAGTGGACTCGTGTTATCAGCCCGAAGGGCTTCCATGCACTGAGCGAGGATTTTAATCCGATGCGAATTTCATCCTAAAGCCTGATACTGCATCGAAGCATAACGTCCATAAGCAAAGTGTTCGAGTTGGCGTTCGATGTCATTCAACAAAGCCGAGGCACCGATTCTGAATAAATGCGGTTGCATCCATTCTTCACCGAGTTCTTCTTTCATCAGAATCAACCAGTCTAAAGATTGTTTTGCTGTGCGGACTCCGCCTGCTGGTTTGAAACCAACTTTATAGCCCGTTTGTTCAAAATAATCTCTAATGGCTCGTACCATTACTAAACTAACAGGAATGGTTGCATTAACAGGTTCTTTGCCCGTGGATGTTTTTATAAAATCAGAACCCGCTTGCATACAAACATAACTAGCACGCATCACATTTTTCAATGTGCCTAATTCACCTGTTGCCAAAATGGATTTCATGTGAGCAGGTCCGCAGGCTTCACGAAATGCTTTGACTTCATCATACAAAGCCTGCCAATTTTGAGTCAAGACATGCTGGCGAGAAATGACAATGTCAATTTCACTAGCACCTGCTTTGACAGATGCTTCAATTTCTTGAATCTTTTGTTTGAATGGATTCAGTCCAGCAGGGAAACCTGTTGAAACTGCCGCTACTGGAATATTCGAACCTTCTAACGCTTCAACCGCAGTGGATACCATTTCATGATACACACACACGGCACCTGTCGTCAGCGAATGATTAAGCCCAAGTTTAGTCAACAACTCGGAGCGGATGGGTTGACGCGCTTTTGCACATAAACGTTTTACTGTTCCAGGCGTGTCATCACCAGATAAAGTTGTTAAATCAATTGTTCTCACTGCTTGCAACAACCAAGCCGCTTGCCATTCTTTTTTCACAGTTCGGCGCGTGTTCATCGTCGCCGCACGTCGCTCCACCGCCGAACGATTCACTTTTACTTCTTCAACAGCAGATAAATCTAAAGGAAGAATTGGCACTCTATCAGAATGAGAAGTTTGAATATTTGTTGATATAGAAGTTGTAACCATAGTTCTCCAAACTACAAAAGCCATGATTCATCAATGGCTATTTGTTTGTACTTTTTAACTTCATTAATAAACCAGCGGATTTTTTCAGGATCTTTTCCTTTTGTGCTTCCATCAAGGATGATGAATATCAGGAAAAGATTTGAGTCAATTATAGTCTCTAACAAGGCTTGCAGTCGGTCAATTTCATAAGAACCTGTTTTAGCAAATTGTTTCCACAGTGAAAAATTTACATCATGGAACTGGATTATGTTTAATAAGTCGGCATCATCAGTAAATTCAGAGGCAAATTTTCGAGCCAAAGAAGCGTGACTATTTGGGTGCAAAATTGGCACATCAGGTGTTGCTTCGGCTTTAAATGAATCATGAACATGAATAAGAAATTTAAGTTTCCAATAAACTTCCTCTGAAATTCCATGTTTAGCAATTTTTTCTAAATTTTCTTCCAATTCAAGGATATGATATTTTACTTTTCCTTCTGGATGACCAGAACGTGGTTTCCCATATTCAATATTTTTTAGGTAACGGTCATCTGAGGTTATTTTTTCAATAATTTCTTTCATGTAAATATTATACAGTGAATAAACTGACTTAAAATAAATGCTATACTTAACAATATTTATTTATTAAACAGGAGAAAACTATGCAAATCAGTGAGGCACAGAAAGAAGTTCGCACGGTTTACATGGGGGCGTTTGCAGGTTTCATCGTCACAGGTTTAATTTGGGGAGTTTCAGCCGCATTAGGAACATGGAGTTCGAAAAATTTATCCATTATGGCGTTGATATTGGGTGGCACATTTATTTTTCCATTAACACAACTGTTATTAAAAATCATGGGCAAGCCCACCACGCTCAGAAAAGAAAATCCATTTAGTCTATTAGCGATGCAAATTGCATTTACGATTCCTGCCACCTATCCATTAATCGCCGCCGCCGCAAGCAATAACATCAACTGGTTCTTCCCAGCCTTTTTAGTTGTAGTTGGCGCACATTATCTGCCGTTTATTTTCTTATATGGCATGTGGCAATTTTTAATTGTGGCAGTCGCTTTGATAGCATTTGGAACAGGTATTGGATTTTATTTTCCAGACTCATTCACACTCGGTGGTTGGGTTGGCACGGCAGTTTATTTACTAGCAGCATTTCCATTTCGTGCATTTGCACAGAAACAATGAAACAAAATTATTTCGTCCATCCATTTGTAGATACAGGACTCGGCAACTCGGCTTATTTGATTGGGTCACATGAAACGAAGAAAGCGATTTTGATAGACCCGCTTCGCGACATTGACCGATACCTGCATACTGCTAGCGAGCTTGGTCTTACGCTGACGCATGTTCTTGACACCCACCTCCACGCGGATTTTATTTCTGGCAATCGTGAAATTGCTAGTCAAACGAATGCTGTCATCGGTGCAAGTGCTACTGCTCAACTCGCATTTGACCATTCTCCATTAACTGAAGACTCTATTATAGATTTAGGCGCATTCCAAATCCGCGTGATGACCACGCCCGGGCATTCTCCAGAACATATTTCGTTTTTGATTACAGATGAAAATAAAAATCCATCGGCATTATTCAGCGGTGGCGCATTAATTGTCGGTGGTGCCGCACGGACAGATTTGCTTGGTCACGAACATACCCATTCGCTAGCACATGACTTGTATCATACGATACATGACAAATTATTGAAACTACCTGATGAAGTAAATGTATTTCCCACACATGGAGCAGGTTCGTTTTGTATTGCACCAGCTTCATCTGAACGAACAACAACCATTGGCAATGAAAGAAAAAATAATCATTTAGCACAACCACAAACCGAAGAAGAATTTATTCAACACTCACTAAAAGGTTTACCTGCCTATCCCACTTACTACAAATACATGCGTGGATTAAATCAAAAAGGTGCAAAAATTTTAGGTGGTGTACCTGTTTTGAAACCATTATCAGCAAGTGAAGTGAAAGCACAAATGGATAATGACGTAGTCGTTTTAGATGTTCGGCACTTCAAACAGTTTGGTCAGGGACATATTCCTAACTCGTATGGAATTTTTGCCAATGCACCACTTGTTGTTTGGGCAGGTTGGGTGATTCCATTTGAGGCGAAGATAATTCTTGTGGCTGAGTCAACAGACCAAAGGGTAGATGCGACGCGGCAATTAATCAGAATAGGTTATGACAATTTAGTTGGTTATCTCGATGGCGGAATTGAAGCATGGGCGAAAGAATATCCAGTTGAAACTGTGCAGAATATCAATGCGAAAGATTTGCGTGAAAGATTAGATGAAGTCAATGTGGTTGATGTGCGCCGACTTTCTGAATGGAATGATGGACACATTCCAAATGCAACACACATTGAAGGTGGACGTTTGGCTTGGGAAGATTTTGATTTCCCAGAAGATAAACCTTTGGTGATTCAATGCGCCAGTGGAAACCGTTCAATGGTTGCAATTTCAGTTTTGAAAAGACAAGGTTATAAAAATATTTTGCAAGCTGAAGGCGGGATTAATCAATGGAAGTTAAATAATTTTGAATTGAAAAAAGGATAAACATGAAACTCACTCCCCCAACACAAGAAGAATATAATCCATTTTATGCAGGCTATATAGAATTTGCTACAAAACGCGGAGATGTATTTGCCGCCATGTCTCAACAATTAGATGAGATGAAATCCGCACTTGGGAAATTATCTGATAAACAAGCCCGCTTCCGCAACGGACCTGAGGAATGGTCAATCAAAGAAATCATCAGCCATCTGACAGATGGTGAGCGTGTGTTTTCGTATCGCATGTTACGCATTTCGCGCAATGACAAAACACCATTGCCAGGTTTTGAGCAAAATGATTACGTCAAAGAAGCAGGTGCAGATGAACTTCCGATTGAAGATTTACTAGCAGAGTTTGAATTATTACGCCGTGCAAATATCCTAGCAGTAAAAGGTATGAGCGAAGAAGCTACAAAAAGAATCGGCACTGCTAGTAATGCACCCATTAGTGTGCGTGCTTTGATTCATATTTTAGTCGGTCACGTAGAACATCACATGGCAAGTTTGCATGAAAAATATTTACCGTTTGCATAAGGAGCATAATGACACACTATCCAATCCCACCAAAACGGGAGTTTTTAATCACCCAACACGGCGTCACACGCAATGATGAATATTATTGGATGCGTGAACGTGAAAACCCAGAAACGAAGAATTATTTACAAGCTGAAAATGAATATCTCGATAAAGTTTTAAATCACATCAAACCATTGCAAGAAACATTATTTCAAGAAATGAAGGGGCGTATTCAAGAAATTGATAGCACTGTCCCTGAAAAATATCGTGATTATTTGTATTACACGCGCACCGAAGCAGGGAAACAATATCCAATTTATTGTCGCAAAAAAGATTCATTTAACACATCCGAAGAAATATTGCTCGACCAAAATATTCTTGCGGAGGGTCACGAGTTTTGCAGTGTCAGTGCGTTTAGTATTAGTCCAGACCAAAACAAACTTGCTTATTCATTGGATGTAGAAGGCTCGGAAGTTTACACAATTTACATCAAAGATTTAATCACTGGAAATCTTTACCCCGAAAAAATTGAAAATGTAAACGGCAGTGTTTATTATTCAATAGGCGTTGAATGGGCAAAAGATAGCCAAACGATTTTTTACATCACACTTGATGAAATTCATCGCGCCGATAAATTGTATCGCCACAAAATTGACACAGACCCCAAAGATGATGTATTAATTTTCCACGAAAATGATGATACCTATTCTCTTTCATTGTTCAAGACTCGCAGTGAAGAATACATTATGACGTATCACTATCATACACTTTCACAAGAGATGCGCTTCATTCCTACGGGGAAACCTGATTCTGCTCTTCAAGTTTTGCAATCCCGTCAACATGGACTCGAATACTATGCCACACATCATGGCGATTCGTTTTATATCATCACAAATAAAGATGCTTATAACTATAAATTGGTCAAAGCACCTGTTTCAAGCCCAAGTAGTGAAAACTGGAAAGATGTCATTCCCCATCGTGAAGATGTGATGCTTGAACATTTGGATGTATTTGAAAATCACCTTGTTTTGCACGAACGTAAAGGCGGACTTAAACATTTACGCATCAGCCCAATTGCTGATGTTAATAAAGCCATTTATGTCAAATTTCCAGACCCAACGTATGAAGTATCTGTTGAATATAATCTTGAATTTAAGACAAAAGAGTTTCGGATACGCTATTCGTCTTTGGTCACACCAACCACGATTGCAAATATAAACTTGGATACAGGTGAATGGTCAACGCTTAAGGTGGATGAAATTGCGGGCTTTGATAAATCAAATTATGTCTGCGAGTTTGTTTTTGCCGAAGCGTCGGATGGAAAAAAAATTCCGATGTCCATTGCTTATAAAAAAGGTCAAGAAAGAAGCGGGAAAAATCCAACGCTGATTTATGGTTATGGTGCGTACGGTGCATCCAGCGAGGCGCATTTCAATTCCAATATCATCAGCATTTTAGATAGAGGATTTGTGTTTGCAATTGCGCATGTGCGTGGTGGTTCAGAGATGGGACGCGCTTGGTACGACGAAGGAAAAATGTTCAGCAAGAAAAATTCTTTTACGGATTTGATTGCGTGTGCTGAGCATTTGATAAAAGAAAAATTTACATCACCTGAAAAAATTGGAATCGTCGGCAGTTCGGCTGGCGGATTGTTAGTGGGTGCAAGCATGGTGATGCGACCCGATTTATTCAATACGGTGATATGCAAAGTTCCATTTGTAGATGTTGTGACCAGCATGAGTGACCCAACGATTCCGTTGACGACTCTAGAATATGACCAATGGGGTCATCCTGAAGAAAGCAAACAAGCATTTGATTACATGCTTTCATATTCGCCATATGACAATTTGCAGGAAGTTGAATATCCAAATTTGTTATTGACCACTGGCTTTAATGACCCACGCGTTGCTTATTGGGAACCTGCAAAATTTTTAGCCCGCATTCGTGATAAGAAAAAAGGAAATAACCTAGCATTACTACAAACCAATTTTAGCGCAGGTCACGCTGGTGCAAGTGGACGGTATGATTTTCTGAAAGAAAATGCTTTGGATTTTGCATTTTTGATTGATAAATTAGCAAATAGCAATTAGCGGTTGGCGGTTAGAATTTTGAAACAAAAAATCCCCGAAAATTTCGGGGATTTTTTATTTATGCAGTTTGTTTCGCTTTTTCCACTTCTGCTTCGAGCATTGCAGTCGTCAGTGATTTGGGGCGTTCAATTGGCATTCCTAAGGCACGAGCCCAAACGTAATTAGCTGTGACACCCAATGCACGACCTACACCAAACAACACTGTGTAAAAGTCGAATTCACGCACGCCGTAATAATATTGCAAAGTTCCTGAAATTGCATCCACATTTGGGGCTGGGCTTTTGGCTTTGCCTTGTTCTTTTAATACAGAAGGCACAACATCCAAAGTTAATTCAGCCAGTTTAAGCAATTCATCATCAGGGAAATGTTTCTTAGCAAATTCGAGTTGAGTTACAAAGCGCGGGTCAGTGACACGTAAAATGCCATGCCCATAGCCTGGGATAACTTTTCCGCTGTTCAATGTATCCCATGCAAATTTATATAAATCATCACGCGATGGCACGCCGTTAAATCTCTTTTTCACATCTAACAACCATGCCAAACTTTCTTGATTGGCTAAACCATGTAATGGACCAGATAAAGCATTTAAAGAAGATGAAAAAGAAAAATATGCGTCTGAAAGTGTTGAACCAGTTAGATGCATAGAATGAGCCGAAGCATTTCCAGATTCATGGTCAGAGTGGATGATGAAATACAGTCTGGCTAAATCGGCATAGCCTTTTTTATCTGAAACTTTCATCATGCGTGCAAAGTTGGCACCGAAATCTAATTTAGGATTGTATTTTGGTTTGGAAGTTTCACCAAAAAACTTCATACGATAAATAAACGCCGCGATGACTGGAAGTTTGGCTGTCAGATTCAAACTATCTTCAAGCGCCGCTTCCCAATACGCATCTTTCTTCATGCCTTCTTGATATTTTTTCGCAAAGACTGATTCATTACCTAATGCCAACACAGCCTGTGACAATAAAATCATCGGGTGTGTTTCTTTTGGCATTGCCTTTAGCATTTTATAAACATAATCAGGAACGGTGGCACGTTTGCCCCATTCATATTCAACTTCTAGGGCTTCATCTTTTGTAGGAACTTCACCCACTAATAAAAGATAATACAATGCGCCCACCATTGGTAACTTTCCACCTTTGGCTTTTGGCAAGGCTTTTAAAGTTTCATTAATCGTCAAACCACGAAAACGAATCCCTTCGTTTGGGTCAACGGATGAAATATCGGTATGCAAAGATTTGATGTCGCGCATCCCATAAAGCACTTCTTCAATCGTGACAGTATCTACTACTACATCAGCATGTTCTTTGGCTAAAGTTTTAATGCGCTCGCGCCATGCGGGCAGTATTCCAGAAATTTTTTCTTGCAAAATCATCGAATTTTTTCCTCTTTCAAAAATATTATGTCATCGCAATGACATTAAAGTGTCACTAACTTCTTCAACGCCTCATGCGTCTCTTTGACCGATGCGGCGGATTTTTCAAACATAGCTTTTTCTTCGGTATCAAATTTATATTCGATTATTTTTTCCATACCGCCTGCACCAAGCATCACTGGCACACCGAAGTACATATCATTCAAACCATATTCGCCGTTCATCAAAGTAGCGCATGGGACAATTAATTTTTTATCTTTCAAAATTGCATCTGCCATTTGGACACACGCCATAGATGGCGCATAATAAGCAGAACCAGTTTTCAGCAAGTTCACAATTTCACCGCCACCTTTGCGAGTTCGTTCAACAATTGCATTTAATTTATCAGCGGGTAAATATTCTTTTAATGGAATGCCTGCAATGTTGGAATGACGAGTGAGAGGCACCATTTCGTCACCATGACCACCTAAAACATAGCAATCAATATTTTCAACACTTACACCAGTTTCCATCGCAACAAAAGCACGCATACGAGCAGAATCTAAAATGCCTGCTTGACCAATCACACGCTCGCGAGGCAAGCCAGTTTTCTTCATTGCTAAGTAAGCCATCGTATCTAATGGATTTGTCAAAATAATATAAATTGCATTAGGTGAATGTTTCAACGTTTCGGTTGCGGCTTTCCCCACAATTTCTGCATTGGTCTTTAACAAATCATCACGGCTCATGCCGGGCTTTCTTGGTAAACCTGCTGTGATAATAATGATGTCTGAATTTTTTGTGGCGGCATAATCATTCGTGCCAACAATTTCAGAATCTTTGCCAATAATCGGCATGGCTTGTGCTAAATCCAAACCCTTGCCTTGTGGCATCCCTTCAACAACATCAAGCAAAACAACATCTGCAAGTTCACGTTCGGCAATCCAGTGTGCGGCAGTTGAACCCGTCATGCCTGAACCGATAATTGAGATTTTTTTCATTCCTTCATTCCTCCGAAAAATTTGCACCCATAATGGGCATTATATATTTCTATTTTATCACGCACAAAACGGACTCGGCGATGCGAGTCCGTTAAAAAAATTATCAGATTGGATACGGATGAAGGTTAAGAACCAACTATCCGTTATGCAAGAGGCGATAAAAATCCGCTTCATGCTTGACTGTGAGTTGTCTCTTGCGCTTCGAGATATCTTGTGGCTTGAATCGCCGCCGCCGCACCCATGCCAGCAGAGGTAACAACTTGCCTAAATGTTGGGTCGGCGATTTCACCAGCCGCAAACACACCGGGCACATTCGTTTCCATTTTATCGTTTACTTTAAGGTAACCGAGTTCATTCATGTCCAGTTTGCCTTTGAACATTTGCGAGTTGGGCGTGTGACCAATAAAAATAAACAAACCATCTGTATCAAATGTTGATTCTTCATTGGTAACGACATTTTTTAATTTGAGTGTTGTTAACTTTTCTGTGCCAACTACTTCGGTGACAATCGTATTCAAAATGAAATTCATTTTGGGATGTTCTTTGGCACGATTTTGCAAAATAGCACCTGCACGAAATTCATCACGACGATGAATGAGTGTTACGGATGAAGCATAGCGTGTGATAAATAATGCTTCTTCAAACGCACTATCACCACCACCGACAATGACAACTCTTTTATCTTTGAAAAACCAGCCATCACAAGTGGCACAATAAGAAACGCCACGACCTGTCAATTCAAATTCACCGGGGATTTCTAATTTGTTCGGGCTTGCACCAGTAGTGACAATAATTGAATCGGCTAAATATTCACCACTATCGGTTGTGACTTTATATGGGCGTTGAGAAAAATCCACTGCATTGGCTAAATCAAACTCAACTTTGGCACCAAAAAATTCGGCTTGCTTTTGAAATAACTCGCCAAGTTGTGCACCCCCAACACCTTCAGGAAAGCCTGGATAATTTTCAATGGTATGTGTTAACGCGGCTTGACCACCCAATTGCATTCCAGTTAAAACCACAGGTGCAAGTTCAGCCCGTGCGGCGTATAACGCGGCGGATAAACCAGCAGGACCTGAACCTAGAATTAATACTTTGACATGTTTCTCATTATCAGACATTTTGTTTTCCTTGTACCATCAAGACGCTTTCTTGTGTCTATCACTTACCGCCCAGCATTTTATCAGATGATAAGTGCATTCGGAAGTTGCAGAATGTTTACATTTCTTTAACAATCTCCACATTTTTTCACTTTCTCTTCCACATTTCCTCCATATTCGGTTGATACATTTGTGAAAATTAAATGTCATGCTGAGCGTAGTGAAGCATCTCTAACACAATCTTAGAGACTCTTCGGTCGCTGAAAACCGCTCCCTCAGAGTGACACATCATTAGGAGATGCAATTTATGAAAGCAGTTATTCATCAAAAATATGGAAGCCCAGAAGTTCTGGAATTAGTAGAAATGGAGAAGCCTGTTCCACAAGATGATGAGGTTTTGATAAAAGTCCGCGCTTCGTCTATCAACGCGGCAGAATGGTACGGGATGGTCGGCTTGCCCATTGCTC
>JAEURG010000167.1 GCA_016789345.1 Anaerolineales bacterium
TTTTCAACTTTGCTATATTCGTTGTACAAGTAAATCCATTTAACCATTGGAAACCTCCAAATGTAACGAATTTCACAAACGACTGTTTATATTGTACCAAACATAACAAATAAAAACAATGGAAATTCAAGCCAATTCGGGTAGTTTGAGAGTAACAAATGTCGAGGTACAGAATCAGATTTCAGGTCAAGTTATAGAAGCGATTTTTCTTATCACAAAACCTCAAAGAATCAAATCAAAAATTTTGTCACTTCTATAAACTCTCTTAAATCCTGTCTAATCCCCCACCTTGCAAGAAGGTAAGTTTTTTATTTCTGTTAGCACTTTGCAAAGTTAAAAATAGTACAGATGAGTGATAATAGCGGCGTAGGAAAAATATATGAACACAAAAGTATTAGTTATTGACGACGATGTTGCCATCACAGACTTAATGAGCATGTTGCTCAAAACACATGGTTTCGACGTTACCACCACAAACAACGGTGCTGACGGCGTGAATCTTGTTAAAACAAAAACACCGCATGTCATCATTTTAGATTTAATGATGCCCGACATGGATGGTTGGCAAGTTTGCAAAGCAGTGCGCACATTTAGCAATGCGCCGATTTTGATTCTTTCTGCGATTAATGACCCGCGTTTGGTTGCCAGCATTTTAGATGCTGGGGCTGATGATTTTCTTGTAAAGCCTGTGCCAAGTGGCGTGCTCGTTGCTCACATCCGCAAGATGATGAGACGAACTGGCGCTTTGCATTTGCCCGTTGATGATGAACCAGTGGAAAAAAAAATTAGATTGAACAATACCGCGCCTCTCGTTTCTTAAGGGACACCTGATTTATAAAAAAATTCCTCATCATAGATGAGGAATTTTTTTATTTTAGCAATTTCAACGCCTCAGCCTTTTCTTGAACTGCTTCCATCATTATTTTCCCTTCTTAATAATTCTTCTTTCGCAAAATTAATTGTTTCTTCTCGTGTGTGGATGTTTCCTTCGGCTTGATTTTCACGAATTGCTTCAAGCAACTCACCAAGCAAGCGACTTGGTTTGAGATTTAATTCTTTCATCAAATCATTTCCATCTAACAAACGCGGCGGAGAAACTGTCTCTTGTGGCTTTTCAAAATAATTTTCTAACAAAATTCTTGATATTTCTAAATAAATATTCCAAGTTTGTAACGTCATTTCTTTATGGCGCGTGCCACGCATATCGGCTAGTGCTAGCAAAATTAAATCAATACCTGCTTTGCCAGAATCACGAAAAAAACGATAAATCGCTCTGCGAGTCGGGTATTCGTTTTCATATTCTAATTTGCTTGTAAAAGAATGAATCCGCATGTGATTTTTAATAATCACACTTAATCTTTCTACTTCGTCATTGCTTAAATTAAATGAACGCGCTCTTTCTGCAACAACTTCCGCGCCTTGAATATCGTGATTGAAAAATCTTATTCTTCCATTTTCATCTATGGTTTTTGTGTCAGGTTTGCAAACATCATGATACAACGCGGCGAAGAAAAGTAAGGCACGATGGGTTCGGTCAATATTTAATGATTCAGAAAAATGGTTATGAATTTGTTCGCGGAATTTTCCAAGTTGAGTTTGCAAAGCCTCGGCAAATTCATTTTTCGGGGTTTCTTCAAAAAAATTAAAAATGATTCTTTCAAGATAATCTAAAACAAATAATGTATGAGTCCATACTTCGAACACATGCGGCGGAGATTGCTCCACACCTTTCATTTTCAACAATTCAGGCATGAGTTGTTCAATTCCGCCGAGCATGTCTAAGGCTTTGATTGAATCACTGACTCGTTTTGAGTTTAGGATTTTGAAAATTTCATCTCTGACTCGTTCAACAGATGCGCTTCTTACTTGACCTGAAGCCTGTTTCATCCATTCGCGGGTTTGTTTATCAATGGAAAAGTCAAACGCGGCGGCGAGGCGTACTCCCCTCAAAACGCGGACAGGGTCATCTGTAAAAGATGTCGACGAACATGCCCGAATGATTTTTGATTCAACATCTTTTACGCCTTCGGTGGGGTCAATCAATGTATCGTCTTGTAAGTTATAAGCAATAGCATTGATGGTGAAGTCACGCGCGTGTAAATCTTCTTCTAAATCTTTTCCGCGATAGGTTGCAAAGTCTAAAAAGATTCTGGATTCATTTTCGTGAATGATGACACGTCCTGTATCACGTTCATCATCAAGTGGGACAAAATCCGCTTTGAGTGCATTAGCGATTTTTCGGGCGAGGGAAATGCCTCCAGATGGCAGAGCAAAATCAAAGTCAGAAGAGAGGCGCGAGAGAAATAAATCCCGTACGGCACCGCCAACTAAATAAATCTCTTGCTCAGCAGGCAAAATATCTTTTATTTTTTGAATCAGAGGTGGAAGTGAAAAATGAATCGGCATGAAAATGATTTCTGGCTTTTCTTTGTGACGCGTGGCTTGCGATGCGAGTAAGGCTTGTTGAGGCGTGCCACCCTGCGCGACAATTCGTCCTTTTAGTTTTGCAACCCAACGCCCTGCATACGGATTTTTGTTTTCTTCGTTCATATTATTTTAAACACGAAGGACACGAAGTTCACAAAGGTTTATGAATTGATAAATCTTTTCCTTCGTGTCCATTGTGTCCTTTGTGTTAAGAAATTATTCAGAGGGTTTGTATTTATTCAAATCCACAACGCCAACGAAAGGAAGATTACGATAATACTCATCAAGGTCAAGACCATATCCAAATACAAATTTATTTGGAATCGTAAAGCCAAGATAATGAATAGGGACTTGGGCTTCGCGGCGTTCGGGTTTATCAAGCAAGGCACATATTTTCAATGTTTTCGGTTGGCGAGTTTCAAGCATATTTAGAACAGACGAAATGGTGTGACCGCTATCTACAATATCTTCAACAAGAATTACGTTTTTATCAAGAATATCCATTTGCAAATCTAAGGTGACTCGTGCCGAACCACTTGATTCGCGTCTGCCAATTCCATAGGATGAGACTGCCATAAAATCCATCATGTGCGGAATGGTAATGTGCCTGCTCAAATCAACCATAAATGGCACACCGCCACGCAAGATACAAATCAAAAGCAATTCTTGATTCTGATAATCTGCACTGATTTGCTCGCCCAGTTCTTTCACGCGGGCTTGCAGGCTTTTTTCGTCTATAAGAATTTCGGAGAGAAAATGTTGGTAGGGTTGCATGTTCACAAAGATATGTGTCTCGAATCGTTCTAAAGTGGATTATACAATGAACTATACATTTAACCCCGTTTCAACATATCATCAGTGACTTGGTCTAACCGCAAACTGATAATCTGACTCGCAGAATCGCGTCCCATCGTCACGCCATAAATCACATCCGCCGCTTGGACTGTGTTGCGATTATGAGTGATGATAATAAATTGTGTGTCTTTACTTAAGTCAACTAACAAATCTCTAAAGCGACCGACATTCGCTTCATCCAACATAGCATCTACTTCATCCATCACACACACTGGCGTTGGGGAAACTTTTAATAAAGCAAACACCAATGCAATCGCTGTCAAACTTCTTTCACCGCCGGAGAGCAAAGCCAAGCCTTGTTCACGTCTGCCGGGTAAGCGGGCTTCAATTTCAATTCCTGTTTCAACCAAATTTTCAGGGTCAGTTAAAGCTAAACGTGCAGAACCACCGCCGAACAAACGCACAAATGTCTCGCGGAATTGTTTATCAACCGCATCAAATGTTTTTACAAATTCTTGTTTGGTTAATTCATCTAACTCAGCCACCACTTGTTTCAAATCCGCTTCGGCTTTGCGTAAATCTTCCACTTGCGTTTTCATAAATTCATAACGTTCTTTTTCTTCGTCATATTCTTTTTTCGCGTCTGGATTAATCGGACCCATGCGTCGCATTTGGGCGCGATGATGAGTCAATTGTTCTTCCAATTCAGGCGCAAGTTCTGTCACCACAGGCAATTGCTCCACCATGCCATCTATTGGCAAAGGCACCGGTCCTGAAACATCTTCTGCATATTCAAACATCACCAAACCAAAATCATCGGTGATTTTTTGACGCAAATTATCCAACGCTTCATTTTTGCGAATCTGCTCTAACTGCACCTGACCATACATGCGCTCGCCATTTGCAAACGTCCGTTGCGCATTGGCTTCGGCATCTTGCAAACGTTTTTCTTCACCTTCTGCCATCGCCAAATCTTTTTCAGCAGGTTCAATTTGCACACGCATCGCTTCTAACTGAACGTTCAAATTGGTTTCTTGTTCGCGTAATTGATTCTTCTCTGCATCCAAACCTGATAATGAAGAATCCAATTCTCCCAAACGAGTAGAAAATTCTACGCGCCGAGAATCCAAACGATTTATTTCTTCGCCGCGTTCATTTAATTTATTTTGCGTGGCGATTAAATTTTGCTCAGCCACTGCTACGCGCGTGCTCCAATACGAAACTTGTTCTTGCAACTCGCCAGCATCAAGTTCATTTATTTTTGTGGCAACAACTTTCAAATCAGATTGTGCTTTGGCAGAATCATTTTCAACTTCAACCAAAGCAATTTGTAATTTTTCTTGATTGGATACAAATTCTTGAATTTCATTTGTCAATTGATTTAATTGACTCTTCTGCCATTCCAATTGACGTATCATCGCCTCTGACTCAAGCCCAGCCTGTTGTTCGCGCTCTTGCAGTTCACCTAACCTGATTCTTGATTCGCGTGCGTCGGTTTCAAATTGAGTCAATTCTTGTTGAGCGGCAGTCAATTGATTTGACAGCGACTCAACTAAATTATTTGAGTCAGATAATTTTGCAATTAAACTGCTCAGGCTTGATTCATATTCCCGCTTTTGACGTCCCCTCCCCAACGTCGAAGATGAAGCGGTTTTGCCTGCGATGATTAATCCATCACCACGGAACACTTCTCCGCGTAATGTCACAATCCGTGCATGAGTCGGAATATCTTTAATTAAATTTTTTGCAGTCGTTCTATCGCTGACAATTAACGTTTGACCAAGCATTAATCGCACAGCATTTTTTAATTCATCCGGCGCATTGATAAGTTCGGATGCAATGCCGATTGCATCGTTTGAAACATTTAACAAGTTTGAATTTTTATCAATCGGCAACAACGCCGCACGGCTTGATTCATCCGACTCAAGCAAATTCAAAGCATTTTCAATTTCATTTTCATCCAACAAAACTGCGTCGAGTGTATCGCCCAACGCGGCGGCGATTGCAGTTTCAAGTTCGGCGGGGACATCCAACACGCCACTCAAAGCGCCACGCGATGTAAGATTTGCTTGCAACAAATAACGCGCGCCTTCGGCATAACCAGCCAATGACTGTTCCGATTGTTCAAGCACTTCAAGTTGTGCTTTCAAACGCGAGTGATCTGATTCTTCTCTGGTACGTTTTTCTAACGCAGAACGCCTTTGATTTTCAATTTGTTCAACTTCATTTCGTTTTGCAATTGCTTTTGATTCGATTTCTTGCAAAGCGGTTTGGGCTTCTTCTCTTAATTTCTTCGCCGATTCAAATTCTGCTTTGGCTTTCTGCGCTTGTGATTCAACATTGGCAATTGCATTTTTTGTTTGTTCAATTTTTTGATTTTGCGATTCAATGCGAGACTTTAATTCATCCAAACGGGCATTATTTTCAGCACGCGCTTGTGTAAATGATTCGATTTGTAAACGCAATGAATTAATTTGTTCTTCAATGCTTGAACGTTCAGATTGCCGAGTTTGCAAAGCATTCTGTGCATTCGTAAGTTGAGTCTTGGCTTCATCGGCTTCGGCTTGCACACGCGCAATATCTTTTTCAACTTCTTGATAACGCTCACGTGCCAAGTGCAATTCATTCGAGACACCTTCTTGGTCAGAAAGTATATTGGCTTGTTGAGCAGTTAACGCGCGACGACGTTCTTCTAAAACTGCTAATTCACGGCTTAATGTTTCTCTTTGAGTATGCAACTCCGCCGCTTTGCGATGCCATTCATTCAAATGAGCACGTAAACCCGAAAGCCTTTCACGAAACGCCAAATATTCGGCTTGTACTTTTTCATAAATGACGCGGGCTTCATTCATGCGTGATTCTTGCGCGCGAACTGATTCGCGTGCATCGGTTAAATCACGTTGCGCACGATGCCAATGAAAACCATACCATTCTCGTAAAATTAATTTTAAGTCCGCTTGCGCGCGAGAAAACTCAATCGCACGTTTAGCTTGCCGTTCTAAACTACGAATGCGCGGCTCAAGTTCAGACATAATGTCTAAAACTCGTTCTAAATTTCTTTCGGTGTTATCGAGTCTTTTTAATGCATCATCACGACGAGCGCGATATAAACCCACGCCTGCCGCTTCTTCAAATAAACGACGGCGGTCATCTGCCTTCAATGCTAATGAAGCATCAACTAAGCCTTGACCCAAAATTGTATATGTACGTTCACTTAAACCTGCTTGTGCCAGCAATTCATTCATTTCACGCAAACGCACATGTTGGCTATTAATTAAATATTCATTTCGTCCATCACGGTGTGCCACACGCCCCATCACCACTTCTGAAAAATCAAGTGGCAACCATTGGTCTGTATTGTCAAATAAAATGCTGGCTTGTGCCATGCCTGCCCGTGCGCGAGATTCTGAACCTGAAAAAATCATGTCTTCAGTTTTCTTACCGCGCAATAAAGCATACGATTGTTCGCCCAGCACCCATCTTAACGAATCCGCGATGTTTGATTTGCCCGAACCGTTTGGTCCAACAATGGCAGTAATCCCGCCCGAAAACTCAAACACAGTCCGCGAGGCGAAAGTTTTATATCCTTGAAGTTCTAATGATTTAAGACGAAGAGGCATATTTTTATTTTCGATTTTTTGTTTACGATTTTAGATTTTTAAAATGGACTAACGCGCTTCGCGCCGCGCTTCTTTCTGCTAGGCTGATGCTTGTTCCTGTACCTCGACCTTTGGCTTCGCCCGCAATTAATACTTCTACTTCATACGTTCTAGCATGGTCTGGTCCACTGACGTTAATCACACGATAATGTGGTGTGCCAAGTTTTAATGCTTGCGAAGTCTCTTGTAATTCACTTTTGGCATCTTCCAATTCATCAAGCAAAGATTCTTTAACAGACTCAAACAAAGGGATTACAAACTTTTTTACTTTGTTCAAATCAGAGTCAAGATACATGGCACCGATTAATGCTTCAAATGTAGAGCCAAGCACGCTTTCACGCAAATGTCCGCCAGATGTTTTTTCTCCGCGCCCGAGGCGAATGGCATTGCCTAAATCTAACTTGCGAGCAAATTCTGCCAAGCGTTCATTGCGGACAAGGAAAGAGCGAATTTTCGTTAGGTTGCCTTCTGGCATTTCAGGAAAGCAATGATACGCCCATTCTCCTGTTACAAAATCTAATACGGCATCGCCAAGGAATTCGAGGCGCTCGTTATCTTCCACTGCATCGAAGTTCTCATTGGTGTAAGAACGATGCGTGAGCGCACGCGTCAGCAAAGATAAATTTGAAAAGGACAAACCCAGCCTGAGGTCCAGACTGGAAGCGGATTCGATATCCCGCTGATGATTTGAGTTAGATGTCACGGGAGCCTCCCGGAACTCCGGGAGCGACATCCTCTTACCAAAGTGAGCGGATTTCGTTCCATGAGTTCCAATATTTTTTTAGCGGACAGAATTGTAACTCGAAATTTTTTGCATTGCAATTTTTTAAGATACAATCGGGCAGTTTTCAAGGAGACGCCATGAACGAAGTGAGCAACGAAACGCGTTTTTTACACGCGATTGAAATGGGGTTGGGCGCATGGCAATGGGGCGACCGTGTGGTGTGGGGATATGGGCAAGGCTACGCAGAAAAAGAAGTGCACGAAGCCTTTAATACTTCATTGAATCTCGGCGTGCGATTTGTAGATACTGCTGAAATTTATGGTTCAGGTAGGTCTGAACGTTTGCTCGGAAGTTTTTTGAAAGAGACCGACCAACCTGTTTTGGTTGCTACAAAATTTTTCCCGATGCCATGGCGTTTGACAAAAAATTCTTTGCCACGCACATTGAGAGGAAGTTTGGAAAGGCTTGGTTTAGAGTCTGTAGATTTGTATCAAATCCATTGGCCCTCGCCGATTGTAAGTCCAGAGACTTTTATGGAAGGCATGGCGATATGTGTAAAAGAAGGCTTGGCACGCACGGTAGGCGTTTCCAATTTTTGGAAACAAAGAATTATGCGGGCATATTCAACATTGTCACAACATGGGATTCCATTGGCATCGAATCAATTACCATTTAGTTTATTGAATCGCACAGTCGAAAAGACCGGCACCTTAGCACGTTGTAAAGAATTAGGGATTCGTGTGATTGCATATTCCCCACTTGAACAAGGTTTATTAACTGGAAAATATTCTACTGAAAAATTGCCACCCGGCACACGCTCTTCACATTATGTCGAGTTGATTAAGAGAATTCCGCCGGTGATTAAAGTATTACAAGAGATTGGTCAGACTCACGGAAAGACAGTTGCACAAGTCGCATTGAATTGGGTGATTTGCAAAGGCGCGCTTCCAATCCCTGGAGCAAAAAATGCTAAACAAGCCGAAGAAAACGCTGGTGGTGCAGGCTGGCGCATGACCGATGATGAAATTGCGAAGTTAGATGAAGTGACGGATGGAATTAGAGAGTATCCGAAAGAGTAATATGAAAAAATTATCTTTTACACAAAAACTAATTCAAATGATTTCATCCAAACAAGCTTTTGAAGCCATGCAACAAGAATCCAAAACTTGGATGGTGCGATGTTCAAACTGTAAATACGAACAATCAATTTGGGATATGGGCGGAATTCGTTCTGGTGCGGTAGGCAACCCGAAAACTTATATGAGATGCTCAAATTGTAATCAAGGTAATTGGCACACAATATATCGAAAAGAAAGTTAAACAATAAAATCCCATAGAACCTCTATGGGATTTTATTTCTATTTGTTATGTTCTGCATCAAACACATGCGAGTGCATATTCGCAATCCACTGCTTGCCATCATCCGTCAAGCGTAGATATGTCAACGCATCTTGAATATAAGGGTTTACTTGTTCCCAATAAAAATTAGCATAACTTTTTCTCAAATCATTTGGTGATTTATACCCAAACTTTTCATTCACACCCAATTCCTGAAACTCATAATACAAAGCAGGAGTTTTACGCAAATAATCAGGGTCACCTAATTGACCGATAAAATCTGCCGCGCGCACCAGCCCACCCAAACCTTTTGTATCTTTATAAAAATCATCTTTCGGTGAGGGAAAGCGCGTCATCTCAATATATGAAGCGACAACTTCCGCATCTAATTGCTTCGTCATATCTTCCAGCAAATATCCGCCAAACCGTTCACGCACAAACATCTTACTTCGGTTGACATGATACGGAGTCAAAGCTACATCCGTTCCATCATGCGAAATCTCAACACGTTCATCACCCACTCCCGTACAAAATAAATTGTTCGTATCGTTTTTACAAACGCCTTTCACATAACCAATATCATGACATAACACCGCAATCATAAAGTGCATCCAATCGCGTGGCGTAATACCACCTTCGCGCAAATGTTTTCCTTCAATAATAGACAAGCCCGCCAAAGAAACCATAATCGTATGGTCAATATCGTGATACAACGCATCCGAATTAGCAATGTTTTCCAAAGACAATCTTCCAGACCAAGCCACAATTCGCCCAAATTCAGGGTTGATATCCCCATACGTTCGTTGATACGACACTTTCAATCGTTGTACAAATGTATCAATCGTCAGTTCTTGCCAATTAATCATACAAAAGTCCTTAGTAAAAATATCTTCTTTCGGTATAAAATAATGATGATAGAAGTTTACCAGAATCTTAAATAAAAAATCATAATGATATGCTCTCAATTTTAGGATTCACGCTTCTTTCTTGACCTCAACCTGCCAGCCACTTTGAGGCTTAATTTTTACCCCGATACAAGGAGCCACCAAATGGAAATATTTACCCTCATTTTTTCAGGCATTATGATTTTAGTCTCAATTGCAGGTTCAGCCTGTGCAATCATCTTACCCATTCTCATCATTGGCGGTATTGGATATTACTTATACAAACGCAATCAACAAAGTATGACACAACGCCAAGACGCACAAAATTGGGGAAGCACCACAGGCACAATTATGATGTCATCTGTGCAGACTAGTCATTCCAGTACAGGTGGTTCATCAGTCTATCCTGTCATTGTCTATCAATATGAAGTGAATGGGAAAACCTATCAAAGCCAAACCGTCCGCGTTGGTGACAAATTCCTAAAAGTTAACATCGCTGGTCAAGCCCAAGAGACAGTAGATAAATATCCAATTGGTGCAAAAGTGACAGTCTACTACGACCCCAATAACCCAGCCGAGTGTGCATTAGAGAGATAATTCCTTTTGGGCAAATCATCTTTAATATTAATAGTTGGTCCAACTGCTGTTGGCAAAACAGAACTTGCGATTAAACTCGCCGAAAAATTTAATGGGGAAATTATTTCGGCAGATTCACGTCTTTTTTACAAAGGCATGGATGTAGGCACTGCCAAACCTTCCAAAGAAGAATTATCTCGCGTCCCACATCATTTAATTGACATTGTTAATCCAGATGAAACTTTGAGTTTGGCAGTCTTTCAAAAAAAAGCAACAGATATTATTGAAAATATTTATAAAAGAAACAAACTTCCGTTTTTAGTTGGTGGTACTGGACAATATGTCCGTGCAGTGACAGAAGGTTGGACTCCGCCAGAAGTTATTCCAAATGAAAAAATGCGAGATGAATTAGAAAAGTTAAAAGAAGAAAAAGGCATAGATTGGCTACACGACAAACTTAGAAGCCTTGATGAAGAAGCGGCTAAAAAAATTGATTTACGAAATTATCGTCGAACAATTCGAGCTTTAGAAGTGATTTTTTCAACGGGCAGAAAGCTTTCTGAACAAAGAAGCAAAGGCGAATCACCTTATCATTTAATTTCGATTGGATTAACTCGTCCGCGTGAGGAATTATATAAACGCGTGGATGAACGAATTGAATCAATGTTTGCAAATGGATTGATAGATGAAGTGCAAGGCTTGTTAGATAAAGGATACTCACCCACTTTGCCAAGCATGTCGGCTATTGGGTATAGAGAATGTGTCAGCGTAGTACAAGGTCACATGAGCATTGAACAGGCAAAAGTCGAGATGAGGCGCATTACACGAATCTTTGTAAGAAGGCAATCAAATTGGTTCAAAGAGTCAGATGAATCTATTAAGTGGTTTCATCCAAATGATGAAAAAGAAATTGAGAAATTTATTGAGTCGAAGGTGCGTCGCGCTTAATAAATTAAAAAAAATATAAGTTTAGAAGCGCGACGCACTCGTAACTTTGCATTTTATCAAGTGTTGTAATTGACTTTTAATATTTTCAAGGCTATACTTCATCCAACTTAATCACTTCACCATCACAAGGAGAGAAGTATGAGCAACAAACCCTGGTTGGCGCACTACGATAAAGGTGTGCCTCACACACTTGAATACCCGAACGTGCCGTTGTTTCATTTTTTGGAAGAAGCCGCGCGCAAGTATCCTGACCGTGCCTGTACGATATTTAAGGGCGCGGTCATTACTTATAAAGAGATGAACGCTTTGTCTGACCACATGGCGGCGGCGCTTGTGGAAATGGGCGTTAAAAAAGGTGACCGTGTTGGAATTTTTATGCCGAACACGCCACAATTTGTAATTGCCTTTTTTGGAATTTTGAAAGCAGGTGGCGTAGTAGTGGCAGTGAATCCTACTTATCCCGTTGAAGAAATTCTTACACCTGTAAAAGATGCAGGCATTGAAGTGATGTTTTGTTTGAGTCGTTTTTATAACAAATTGAAAGAAGTGCGCGAAAAATCAAATCTCAAAAAGATTATCGTCACCAACATCAAAGAGACATTGCCTCCTGTTTTGCGATTTTTATTTACGATTGCCAAAGAAAAGAAAGAAGGCGACCGCATTGAAAATTTAGATTCGCGCGATGTGTTGATGCAGGATTTATTAAAGAAACACGCCTCTTCATCTAAGCCTCAAATTGATATTTCACCCGACGACACTGCGTTGTTCCAATATTCTGGTGGGACAACTGGTGTGCCAAAAGGTGCAGTTGCTATGCACAGAAATGTTGTAGCAAATACACTTCAAATGAAAGCATGGTTTGTAACTGCTGAAGAAGGCAAAGAAGTGACCTTGATGGGCATTCCGCTCTTCCATGTGTATGGCATGATTGCCGGTATGGCATTTGCCATGACGATTGGCGCAAGTATGGTGATGGTTCCAAACGCAAGAGATTTGAAAGATGTGTTAGAAAACATAAGCAAATTCAAGGCGACACTGTTCCCCGGTGTACCATTGTTGTATAACGCAATTAATAATCATCCTGATGTAAAAGCAGGCAAATATGATTTGTCATCTATCAAAGCATGTATTTCTGGTTCTGCGGCTTTGATGAAAGAAACAAAAGAAACCTTTGAAAAATTAACAGGCGGAAAAGTATTTGAAGGCTTTGGCATGTCTGAAGCACCGACTGCTACACACTGTAACCCATTGAATGGTGAAAATAAAATTGGCTCTATCGGTATGCCTCTCCCAGATGTAGATGTCAAACTCATCAGTTTGGATGATGGCGAAACTGAAATGGCGCAAGGTGAAATTGGTGAAATTATCATCAATGCGCCGAATGTGATGAAGGGTTATCACAACATGCCAACTGAAACAGCCAATTCACTTCGTCAATTGAAAGACGGCAAGACTTGGCTATTTACAGGTGACATCGCCCGCATGGATGAAGATGGTTATTTCTATATTGTTGACCGCAAGAAAGAACTCATCAAACCTGGTGGTTTCCAAGTGTGGCCCCGTGAAGTCGAAGAAGCCATCAGCAATCACCCCAAAGTTTTGGAAGTCGGCGTGGGCGGAATCCCTGACCCACAACGTGGTGAAGCAGTGAAGGCTTGGGTTGTGTTGAAGCCCGGTGAATCATTAAGCGAGGCAGACCTTAAAGCATTTTGCAAAGAACATCTTGCTCCATATAAAGTGCCAAGCCATATTGAGTTTAGAACTGAATTACCAAAGACAACGGTCGGAAAGATTTTGAGACGTGAGTTGGTGAGACAGCATAAAGAAAGTAATGCGTAATCCGTAAT
>JAEURG010000254.1 GCA_016789345.1 Anaerolineales bacterium
CTAAAAAAAGAACGCGAGTCGCTTTTTATTTCGCTTGAAAAAGCGTCTGATTAAACGCGCATTCGCAAAATATTTTTGCAGGCATTAGAGTCGGATGATTATTCGGTTATGCCATCCGCCGCGCAGGGTCGTGGCTTTTTGCGTATTTATTCTGAATATCTAAACCTCAACATTGATGAATTGATTGCTGAAATACAAAAAAATCCGCTAGCGATTGAAGAAGTGGCTGGACCGTTGCCACAAGTCAATTTACAAGAAACAGAAGTTCCGCCATTGGTAGAAGAAGATGAAAAACCGCTTCCTTTTTGGACGCGCTGGCTGGGTGCTAAACCCCAAACCGACTCTACGCTCGAAACAGAGTCGATGCTTGAAGATAAGAGTCAAATCACCGAAGCCGAACAGGTTGAAGTCAGCGAAGAAGCGAAACCGAATCTAGTTGAACGAATCAAATCTATGTTTCGATTCAATCTCAAAAAAGAAGAATCGGAATCAAATCAAGAAGTTGAAATAGAACCTGAAAAAGAAATTGTCCTTGAAGAAAAAATTCCAACGCAACCTGCTGATATGATTTTTGCTGAAATCGGACAACAGTTACGCGCGCAACGTGAATTAATTAGTTTAACAGTTGAAGAAGTGGAACGCCATACAAAATTGCGTGCGCCGTTTGTGAAAGCGTTGGAAGAAGGTTCGTTTGAAAAATTGCCATCACCCGTGCAAACGCGCGGCATGTTGCAAAATTACGCCACGTTTTTAGATTTGGATGCTGATAAAATTTTGTTGCGCTATGCAGATGCATTGCAAGCACGCAGACGTGAAAAGTATGCTGAAACACCGCGTGAAAAAATTCAAACGCAAGTGAATGCATCTATTCCGTGGTTGCGGACGTTTATTGCTGGTGATTTGGTTTTTGGTTTGGTGATGATTGCTCTGTTAGTGACGCTGGCGATTTGGGGCGTTGGGCGTGTTGTCCGTTTGCAAAATGAACAAGAAGCAGAGCCGACCTTGATTCCATTTGTGGATGTATTTGACCAACCTTCGCCAACGCCGACAATTGAATTAACGTTTGCGCCAGTGAATGACCCGTCGGTTGCTACATCTTCAGCGGGTGATGCGGCGGTGACATTGTTAGCGCCATCACCAGAAGTGAATGCAAATGTGGTGGTCAGTTTGTTTGCATTGAAAAGAGTGTTTGTGCAAATTTCGGTAGATGGTGAAATTGCTTTTGAAGGGCGTATGTCTCCGCGTGAGACGCAGGTGTTTCAGGCAGAGAATCAAGTGGTGGTGTTAACTGGTGATGGCTCCGCTTTGCGGGTGACGTATAATGGACAAGATTTAGGTTTGATGGGTGGCGCAGGCGAAGTGGTCAATCGCGTCTATTTGGTGACTGGCGTGGCAACGCCGACTGCTACTGTTCCGCCGACTGCAACGAGTACTCCATTGGTTACGCCAACGTTTACTCCATCCATCACACCGACAGTAACGGAGAGTCAGTAATTAGTAATTTGTAATTTTTGAACTCGTTGGTCGAGTAATGCCTCGAAAAAGAAAGGCTCGCAACTACTCGACCAACGAATATAAATAGGAAAAAATGTCAAAGAAAAATACATTTCATTTAGTGTCAATGGGTTGTGCAAAGAATACAGTTGATTCTGATTCGATGGCGCAATTGTTAGTGCGTGATGGATATAACGCTGTTGAAGACCCAAACAAAGCCACAGTGTTGATTGTCAATACTTGCGGGTTTATTGGACCTGCAAAAGCAGAGTCATATCGTGTGTTGGATGAGTTAGCCCAGTCTAAGCGTGATGGTCAGGTGTTAATTGCGGCAGGTTGTTTGACTCAACGCTATGGTGTAGAAGTTGCAAAGAAAGTTCCCGGCATTGATGGTATTCTCGGCACACGCCGCTGGATGGATATTGTGCAAGTTGTAAAAGATTTGCGAAAAACAAAACACCCTGAACCAATTTATCATTTGCCAGAAGTTAAAACAGTTGGTGTAGATGAAAATGATACTTTGCGAGTCAGTGTGGCGGGCGCAAGTGCTTATATCAAAGTGGCGGATGGTTGTAGAAGACCATGTGCGTTTTGTGCAATTCCGTTAATTAAAGGTACGGCTGTTTCACGCCCTGTTGAATCCATTATTAATGAAGCGCGGCAATTACGCGATGCGGGTGTACGTGAATTGGTTTTGATTGCGCAAGATACTACAGATTATGGTCACGACTTGGGAATTAAAGATGGTTTGGCATTTTTGCTTGAACAGTTAACCGATTCTGTGCCAGATATGGATTGGATTCGCATCATGTATGCGTATCCGGGTTATGTCACTGATAGATTGATTGAAGTGATGGCGACTCGCAAACAAGTTCTGCCGTATCTTGACATGCCGCTTCAACATGCGCATCCAAAAACTTTGTATCGTATGAAGCGACCATCCAATATTGATTGGGTGCATCGCACGCTTGGGAAGATGCGCTCGCAAATTAAAGATTTGGCGATTCGAACAACATTTATCGTTGGTTACCCTGGCGAAACAGATGAGGAATTTCAGGCGTTATATGATTTTATGAATGAGATGCGTTTTGACCGTGCCGGCGGATTTCAATTTTCATTTGAGCCTGGCACTTCTTCCGCGCCTCTCGGTGACCCGATACCTGATTCTGTTAAACAAGAACGATATAACCGCCTGATGGAGTTGCAACAAAATATTTCGTTGCAAGTGAATCAGTCCTATGTTGGTAAAACTTTGGATGTGTTAGTGGAAGGCTTTGATAATGGAATTTCCATCGGCAGATCTTACCGTGATGCACCTGAAATTGATGGTATGGTTTTAGCAGAAGGTAAAGCCAATATCGGCGATATTGTGCCAGTGCGAATCACTGGCGCGTTGACGTATGATTTGACGGGGATGATTGTTCAACCTGAGTTGATAAAGATATAATAAAAAATCCGAAGTCTGAAAGACTTCGGATTTTTTATTACGAAACTCTGGCTATGGCGGTTGCCCCAAGTGCAAGCAACGAGAGAAATATATTTATATTTATCAAACGGATTTCTCTTTTTTGTAATTTCGCTAATTCGGCTTCTTCTGCTTTTTCTTTTTTGATTAAGATTCTTTGCATGGCGGGGATGACTTCCCATGTTTGGATGGCGCTCACAACAATCATTAATCCGCCGAGAATGTGCTTTGACAGAATCGCTAATGACCATGTTGTTCTTATGTTTAAGAATCCATCGTAATGCTCGCTGGTGGACATTTGAATCAAGCCGGTGAATGCTAACATGCCGATACTAAACCAGGCGATGGGTTCGAGTCTTTTCTGTAAGGCAGATATCAGGCTGAGTTGCTGAACCAAATTCAAAGTCCGATGCGAAGCGGGGAGGACGAGGATGCTAATCGCGGTGAGGCTTCCAATCCAAACGACAACGGCGAGCATGTGAAGCCAGTAGGTTAATGTCAAAGCCCATATCGGAATCGTTGGCATTTTATGGTGTTGGCGAAGGTTCAGGTGTATTTGTTGGTGCTTCGGTGGGTGGGTCGGTTGGGGGAGCACCAGTGGTTGCAGTTGCTTCTGGGATAGCAGTTGGTGGGAAGCATTGAATTTGTGCCTGAGCAAAGTTGGATGCGGCAGTTGCATCTAATGCGCCAATGCCAGAGGAGGCGGTGTAGGCATCATAGGCGGCGCAGTAATTTTGTCTTGTAAAAAGTTCATCACCAAAGCGCATGAGGGCGATGCGATACCGTTCAGAGGCGGTTAGGGTGCCATCCCATAAAGAAGGAAAACCAAAAGCCACTTGTTCAAAGTAAATCACGGCTTGTTCCCAATTGAGTTCCCAGAAACTTGCGCCTGTGATGTAAGCACGTGCGCCTTCGCGCAAGGCATTGGAATTGTTATCTAATGGTCCAAATCTTTCAGCCAGTGTTAGATAGTAAATGCCGCCTTCGAGATTGCCTTGTCTTGTTATGAGGTCGTGACCGTGGTTGCGAAGGGCGAAGTAGTACATCCCATCCACTTGAGCGGTTTTGTAGGTCGGGTCAAGTTTGCGGATGGTATCTAATGCACCAAGCGCACCAGGCCAATCTTGTAAGCGAATCAATTCTTGCGCACGAGCAAAGGCACTTTCTGCGCCACTAAAATCTGGTGTGGCAGTGGGTGTGATAGTTGGTACTGGTGTTGGAATTGAACTTAATACCAAAACTTCGGTTAATTTTTCTTGCGCACCGGGGAAGTTGGGGTCTCTGGCAATGATAAATTCCAAACGTTGGCGGGCGTTTTCATAACGCCCAAATTGAATATCTACTAAGGCGAATGAAAATTGTTCAGAGAGTTGTTGGTCTATGATAGCGGACTCGGCGGCTCGGCGAGCGGAAACGCCGGATGAGTATCCGCCAAATGCGCCTACAATTATTAATAGCAAAAAGCCGACAATGCTGATAAGAATAGATTTCCAGTTGGATTTTTTCTTTACTTTGCCAATTGGTTGGGTATCATCTTCTTTATAAGGTGGATTCGGTTGTGTGTTTTCGATAGGTTCTGTCATGGAGAGAATTATACATTCCTTTGAAGGGTTGTGATTTTTTCTTATTTTCGATTAAATAAACGCTTCATACCTGACTTTTAGATTGTTCTGGTTTATTGAAACAATCTTTTCTTCAACATTACCCTATCAAGCGTGGCGTATTAGGTGGCTATAAGTTAAATAGTTGTTTCGCCTCAGACCAGACAATTGCTAATGCTACTAGCCCGCCGACAATCATTCCGATTAGTGCCGTAATGATTGCTCCGCCGGGCAAATATAAGGCGATGAGATAGGTTACAACTCCGCCGACAACTGCGGCAATTAAACCTTTGAAAATGGAATTACCAGATTGGATTGGCTCATGTGTGCGTTTGGAAAGCCAACCAAGCAATATTACGGCTTCTATTAATAGTGAAATCTCGGCAAAGGCAATGATGGGCGCACCAATGTCCTCAAAAAAGATAATGCCTGCAATGCCAATAGACAAGAACAATGCTAAGCGAATCAACACAGCATATAAAGGAAACATCGGTTCTTTGCGGGCATAAAAAGCGCGCACGGCAATTTCGTGAATACAGTACCCTGTAAGCGTGGCTAGATAGGCGCGCGTCGTCCATGTGATAAGTTGGGATGTTGCTTCGTCAAAGCCAAACACGGCGCGCACTAATGGATGAATCCCAGCCGCCATCACTGCCGCAACGGGCAACGTGAGAGAAATTAAAACTTGAAGTGCACGTTCAACTGTCGCGCGAAAATTTTGCCAGTCTTGTTTTGAAGCGAGTTGAGATAAGGCAGGCAACATGGCAGTCGCAATCGCTGTGCCGAGAATCGTCTCAGGGACTTGCATAATCATCCAACCATAAGTGAGCGAAGTCACCGCGCCGACTTGGTCAAGCCGTGAAGCGAGATTATCGCGCGCGATGAAGATAATTTGAATACCGCCCATCGTGAGCAAACGTGGTGCCATTAGTTTCAATGCCTCAATCAAACCTGTATGGCGAATATCTAACGAAGGCGTCCATTTGAATCCGAACTTAAACAACATCGGTAATTGAATCAATAAATGAAACGCCGCACCAATAATCACACCATATACCAAACCATGAATGCCAAAACGCGGCACAAGAAAAATTGCGCCAATAATTTGCCCTACGTTATACACACTCGGCGCAATAGCAGGAAAAATAAAATGTTGATTGGCATGAAGCGACGCCATTACCAAACCGCTGATGGAAAAAATCATTGTGCCAACTAAATTTAATCGCATTAACTCAGCCAATAATTTTCTTTGCTCTTCGCCAAAGCCTGGGGCAATACCTAAATTTGCATCCACAATTTGTTGCGCGAAGATAAAAATCAAAATTGCAAAAGAGCCTGTCACTACAAAACCAAAATTTGCCACGCGCGAAAACAAATCCCATGTGGCGGCGCGGTCTTTGGTGGTTAAGTACTCGGTCAATAATGGCACAAACGCCATTGCTAACGCGCCGCCTGAAATGAGCGCAAACAAAACATCAGGTAAATTGTTGGCGGCGTTGAATGTGTCTAACAAATGTACTTCATCGGTGTAAATGCGCGAGATGATTCCCGTGCGCACGAAAGCAAATATTTTATCTATGAAGAAGAAAAACGCAACGGTAAGTGAGTTGATTGAAAGTTTTGATAATTTATTCATTGAGTATCCAATTAAATTGTTGCTTTATAACTTCCGCCATCCACAGTTAACATCACACCTGTCACATAAGATGCGGCAGGGCTGACTAAGAAAACTGCAGCGTTGGCAAATTCTTCTGGAGTTGCTAATCTTCCAAACACACTTTCATTCGCTTGTTTTTTCGCTTCTTCTTCTAACGTCGAGTTGTTTGCTTTTGCCCGAGCAGATAACAACTCTTCGACTCTTTCTGTTGATGTCCAACCTGGCAGAATGGAATTAAATCGAATGCCATCTTTGCCATGGTCTAATGCAAGTGACTTGATGAGTCCGAGCGAGCCAGCGCGAATGCTGTTGGACAATAACAAACTTGGAATCGGTTGTTTTGCCGCAATGGAATTAATCGTTAACACGGAAGCAGAATCAGATTTCCGCAAGTAAGGAAGCGCAGATTTTATCAAACGCACATGACTCATCAAATATAAGTCAATGCCTTTTTGCCATTGTTCTTCATCTAATACATCAATCGAGCCGTGCGCCGAACCACCAGTGTTGGTGATGAGAATATCCAAACCGCCGAATGCGTTTACAGTTTGTTCAATTAATTTCGCAGGCACATCAGGCAAGCTGACATCGCCTGAAATTCCGATAACTTGCGTGTTGGTTTCTTTGCTTAATTTTTCAGCAACACTTTTTACTGTTTTTTCATCTCTGGCATTGATTGCAACTTTACAACCTTCTTTTGCTAGCCCCAACGCGGCGGCATATCCCAACCCTTTTGTCGAACCAGTGACGAGTGCAATTTTGTTTTTTAATTTTAAATCCATGATTTTTCCTTTACCACAAAGTTTCACGAAGGTGCACAAAGTTACAAATCAAACCTTTGTGATACATTGTTTCCTTCGTGCTTAAACAAATTCTATCTTACTATCCCACACATCCCCATCTGACCAATTTGCTTCTACCCATTTTGCCACATTTTGAAGCGCGGATTGTAAGAAAGCATGGTCATTGCCAACCATGGCGCAAGTGATAATGGTTTCATCCCATTTATCTTGCAAATCCATTTCTGCAACGGATATATTAAACTCACGATGTAAACGCGAGATGAGAGGTTTAATATATCCGCGTTTTTCTTTGAGGGAGGTGCAAGCAGGGAGGTGAAGGTGAATGGTTAAAGTAGCAATGTTCATTCTTCAATTGTTTCCCCATTTTGAAGGTCTATAATATAAACTTCAAGATTCGATTTAATTTTTGAAAAAACAGAAGGTAGATATGGTATTAAATCTGAAAATTTAGGTTTAGGATTCTGTGGTCCAAAATGATAAGCTTTCATATGACTAATAATTGCTTCTCTCTCTTCATTAGAAATCATGCTTAATGGATCGCGTTGCTTGTAATCGTGAAAGTTTGATAAATGAATAAATGCACATCCAAAGCTATAAACTGATTTTGTCCATCCTTGTAATTCATTTGCTAAGTCTGCCATTTTTCGATCAGTGATGCGTTTTTTTGTGTTTTTTTCTTTCCATTCTTTACCATGAACTGATGCCGTAATTAATTCGTTTCTGTAGGTTATATCTTTAATGCTTAAAAGATAGATGACTCTAATCATAGAATCAAGTTCTTGACGAAGTATCGAAATTATTTGTGAGGGAATATTTTCTCTGTATAGTACATCAATTGCTTTCGCGTGGTCTTTAGAACGAGCACGTACTTGTCTACAAAAAATTTCTAGATCGGTCATGAGATTTTCCTTTGAAACATTCTCTTGCAATCATCATACCCAAAGATTACAATCCCTTTTATGGATATTGAACAACAATACAACCAAGCCCTAGATTATTTATACTCCTTCGTGGATTATAGCCTTAAACATTCGTCCGAATTGGCGAAGGCAGATTTCAATTTAGACCGTATGATTGCATTGATGGAGTCTATGGGGAATCCGCAAAAGAAATATCCCATCATCCATGTCGCGGGCACAAAAGGGAAGGGCTCTGTTTCTGCGTTATGTGCATCCGCTTTGAAAGCGGCGGGATACAAAACAGGTTTATACACATCACCACATTTGTTGGATTTTGTAGAACGCATTCAAATTGATGGCGAACCAATTTCACATGCACAACTTGTTGAACTTATTGAAGAAATCAAACCGCATGTTGCGAAAACTGAAAAAATAACTACGTTTGAAATCACAACCGCTTTGGCGTTTCTTGCGTTTGCAAAATATAACGTCACTGCCGCGGTGTTTGAGGTTGGTCTGGGTGGGCGGCTCGATGCAACCAATATCGTCACGCCGAATGTTTCGGTTATCACTTCATTGTCTTATGATCATACGGCTGTGTTGGGAAATACACTTGCATTAATCGCTGGCGAAAAAGCGGGCATCATAAAAAATAATATTCCAGTTGTTTCGTCGCCACAAAAGGATGAAGCCCTCGAAGTTCTTTTGCGTGTAGCCAATTTAACGAATTCGGAGTTTACTTTGGTTGGAAAAGATATAACTTATGAATTGATTGAATCAAATATAAAAGGTCAAAGAATGACGGTGGACGGTGGACAGTGGACGGTCGAACTTCAAATTCCTTTACTTGGTCATCATCAAATCGAAAATGCGGCAACGGCTTATATGGCTTTGAAGAAAAGTGGAATTAAAATTTCTGATGAACAGATTCAAACAGGATTTGCAAATGTCAAATGGCGTGCTAGATTTGAAATTGCGCGCCTCAACCCTACGGTGATATTTGATTCTGCTCATAATCATGATTCTTTTCTGCGGCTGGATGAGACCTTACAAGAATACTTTCCAAATCAAAAAGTGTATTTAATTTTTGGTGCATCAGAAGATAAAAATATTTTGGATATGTTCTCGGCATTGAAATCACGACTTGAAAAAATTATTGTCACAAAAGCAGACCATCCGCGGGCGTTGAATGTAGAAAAAATTGTCAGTTTGGCAGACCAACTTGAAATCAAGTCAGAAGCGGTTTTTCCTGTCAAAGAGGCGTTGAAGCGTGCGTTAGAATTATCATCAAAAGATGGTAGCATTGTATTATCTGCTGGTTCGATGTTTGTGACCGCGGAAGTGATGAGAGAATGGAAGTTTTTGAATGAGTCAACCGAATTGGACTGAAGAAGATAATTTTGATTTAACGCTTTCGCAAAGAACGGAAGAGTTATATCGTATTCCGAACCTTGAACCAAATGAAGATGGTTT
>JAEURG010000256.1 GCA_016789345.1 Anaerolineales bacterium
AGATATTATGGCAAACTGAAAAATAGGTATTACTTCCTACATGAAGTTTCCATATTCTATTAATTAAATATATTACAGGAGATATAAGATGAGCGTTGATTGGAGAAGGAGCACTTGGAAACAATTTGGAGCGGCGATTGATATGCTGGCTGATGCGATACATCTCTGCCCTGAACATCTCTGGACTGTTGAAGTGTATAAAGATTCAGAAGATGAACGGTTTGGTCAGTTCTGGTTTGTCTCCTATCACACACTGAAATGGCTGGACCAATTTCTGGAAGGTGTCACAAAAGGTTTTAAGCCACCCGCTCCTTTTATCGTTGGAGCGTTGCCTGAACAACCCTATACAAAGAATCAAGTCGTTGAGTATTTGGGTGCTTGCCGCAAGAAGTGTCAAACAACAATTGAATCTTTAACAGACGAGAGAGCGGGACAAATTTTGGTATTCGACTGGATGGAACCTAGTTTCTTAGAACTTCAGTTGTACTGTATGCGACATGTTCAAGAACATGCCGCACAGTTGAGTTTAATACTAGGACAACATGGCGTTACAGGTACAGATTGGGTAGCTAGTGCAAGAAGCGAAAACATATAAAAGGATATAGCCAATCGTAGTTCATAAAACTACAAATCAGAATTAATTATCTCCATCCATCTTGATGGGTCATCTAATTCTCTAAATCCAAATTGTTTATAAAGTCCGTGCGCATCTTTGGTGAGCAAGCACCAGCGTTTGAGTCCCTGCAACTCAGGGTGAGACAAAATACATTCCATCAGCCATTTGCCCAAAGCGCGTCCGCGATAATCTTCATGGATAACAACATCACACAAATATGCAAAGGTCGAATAATCTGTCACCACACGCGCAAAGCCAATTTGATTTTGTCTATTCTGTTGGTCATAGACTCCAAAATTCAAAGAATGTTGAAGCGAATTTTCAATCACAGCACGCGGACGTTTATTCGCCCAATATGACTGCGAAAGAAAATCACAAATCGCATCAACATCTAAGATTGCATCGTCATCTGAAACAATATAATTGTCTTGTTCCCATTCCATAATACGTCCTTAATTGTGTCATTCTGAGCCACGTTCTTGTTCTTTGTGGCGAAGAATCGCTGAGATTATCTTAGAGACCCTTCGCTTCACTCAGGGTGACACAAAATTTTTATATCAACATCACTTCTACAATTTCACCAGCGGAGTAACCTGTTGCATCCGCATGAATTTTCAATAAGCCATCAGCCGAGGCGAGTGAAAAAATTAAATTACTTTTCCCAAATATCGGAACAGCTTCGTAATTTATGATTTCTGATTTACGATTTCCGATTTCCGAATCCCAATTCCCGATTAACTTAACAGGAAACCAATCTTCTCTTCCCGCTTGCGACGACAAATTCACAGTCAACTTTGCTCGCACACTTGCTTTTGGTTTTGGAGTCACGCCTAATAATTTTTCAATTACTGGCACTACAAATAAATATCCATTCACCAACGCGCTGACCGGGTTGCCGGGCAAACCAATCACCGCTTTGCCATTGCACACGCCTAAAATGGTTGGTTTGCCGGGTCGTGTGTTGATGCCGTGCACCAAAACGCCAGGGCTTCCTAATTGATTAATAACTTCGGCTGTTAAATCTCTTGTGGATGCAGATGAGCCAGCCGTGATGATAACTAAATCACATTCAGATAGTGCTTTCAGCGCCGCTTCTTTCAAAGCCTCAAATTGGTCGCTGATAATCCCATATCTTTTTGCTTCGCCTCCGCTTTTTTGAGTCAATGCAGACAGTGTATAAGAGTTGATGTCTCTGACCTGCCCCATCTTTGGTTGCTGACTTGGTTCAATCACTTCATCGCCTGTTGAAATAATTCCTACTCGCACTGATTTGGCTACACGCAAAGACAAAATTCCCAAAGCCATCGCTCCACCAATTTCGGCAGGGCGAATCAATGTGCCTTTTGGAATCACCAATTGATTTTGTGCTACATCTTCCCCAATTTTTATTACATTTTCACCATCCGCAACGGATTTGAAAATTTCGATTTCAAAAGATTTACCCACAGAGGGCACAGAGTCCACTGAGTTTTTTTGAGGTTTTTCTCTGTGTTCTTTGTGGTCTCCGTGGTGAATGCACTGGGTATATTCCAACATCACAACTGCATCTGCATTTTTGGGTAACATGCCGCCCGTATGAATCAATGCACATTGACCAGATTCAATCTCAAAAGATGGTTCCTCACCCATTGGAACTTCGCCGATTAAGTTTAAGTATGCAGGTAATGAATCAGTTGCGCCGAATGTATCTTTTGATTTGACAGCATAACCATCTACGGTACTTCTTGCAAATTCAGGTAATGGATGTGGAGCGAAAATATCTTGTGCGGTCACTCTGTCTAAAGATAAATCAACACTCACAGATTCAGAATCAACTATCCCCGTAGAAAGATGCGAGAGGAGTTTTTGTCTAGCATCATCAGGTGGGAGTAAGGTCAAAAATTCAGGCATGGCTATCAAGTAATAAGTAATGAGTTAAGAGTAACAAGTTATAAAGTCTAAAAATATCTTTTTACTCATTTCTTGTTTCTCGTTACTCAAATTATCTCAACCAAAATGTTAAAGTCAAGAAATATGTAGTTAATCCAAATACAATCAATGCAGTTGAAGTTAATAACTTCCAATTGGGTGGATTCCCATTTGCAATCGCGCGGACTTGGATGATTTGAAAAATCGCAAATGGAAGTGTGAGAAATGCGGGCCAGATTAAGTTGAATGAAAAACCAAACAGTGGCGCG
>JAEURG010000262.1 GCA_016789345.1 Anaerolineales bacterium
AAGCCAGTGCAAAATCATTTTTTGCCATTTTCTTGCTTATGCTCCTATATTTATAAAGCGAAAAAGTGGGGGCTACCCACTTCTGGTTTGCTTGCCGTTATTGGGTTGTCCCGAACAAGCAAGATTTTAGCATAAAGAGAACTTCATGACAAGACCTAAAAGCAATTGCCACAGAGCGCACAGAGAGAACCCAGAGATTCTTAATGGGCTTCTCAGTGACCTCTGTGGCTAAATCTTTTCGCTTATAATTTTGCCCCATGACTCAAACTGAAATGCCCAAAGCCGCATTGCGTGGCGAACCATCGTATGTGTGGCGTGATGGTCAACAACGCCGCCTTGAAATGATTCTAAAATTTGCAGACGAGCGTATTCACGGAAACATTTTAGAAAACGGATGTGGGGTTGGGATGTACGTCCAAAAAATGGCGGAGGCGGGTGGTAATGTCACAGGTTTAGAATTTGATTTTGACCGTGCTCACGATGCAAAAAATGTGTCAGATAAAATCATCAACGCCGCAGGGGAATTTCTTCCGCTTCCTTCTTTGACCTTCGACCTGATTCTGAGCCACGAAGTTATCGAACACGTCAGCAGTGACCGCTCCGCGATTGCTGAAATGATTCGCGTTCTAAAAGTGGGTGGGCGTGCAGTGATTTTTTGCCCCAATCGTTGGTACCCATTTGAAACACACGGCATTTTTTGGAAAGGTAAATATTATTTTGGCAATAAATTATTTGTGAATTATTTGCCGAGATTCATTCGCGATAAACTTGCCCCGCATGTAAACGTTTATACCAAAAAAGATTTAGCGAAATTGTTTGATGGCTTGTCTGTCAAGTTTATTGAACGAAAGATTATCTTTGGTGCGTACGATAATATTATTGCAAGGTTTGGATTTGCAGGAAAATTTTTACGTGTTCTTTTGCAATTTCTTGAAAAAACGCCATTGAAAATATTTGGCTTATCTCATTTTTGGGTGGTGGAGAAGATATAAAAACTCGGAAGTCTTTAAGACTTCCGAGTTTTGTTTTATTCACCTTCATCATCAGACATGCCCGGCTGTTCTACTCTCACAATTTCACCATGATAATTAATCACAATTTTGAATCCCATCATACCTAAATAAGCACGCATATCTTCGGGTAAACCTGTTTTTAGAATCAGGTCAAATTGCTGTTCAATATTTTTTAATTGGTTTTGAATCATTGCTTGAGAAAACGGGTCATCTTGACCTAACATCTTTGCAGTTTCTTTTGAAAGAATGTCTTCACTGCCCTTCATCATTTCTGCAAATTGACTTAAGACAGCACGGTCAATTTGTTCTGCTGGGATATGACGCTTAAAGCCATCATCATCTACGACATAAGCAGGTTCACTGCCAATAAATGCAGATTCAGCAAGTTTGCCGTTTTCATCAAATACAAGACCAGCGAAGAGAGGTGTGTTTGCCATAAAATATTTTGTAGGGGCGACTCACGAGTCGCCCCTACATTATGATTATTAACTCTGTCTTCCCTCAATCGCCGCGAGCAAAATGCCAGCCGCGATTCCTAGTCGACGGTCTAATTGACGAGAGACATCCATACTGAAATCAAGATTTAATTGATAGGAAAATGGATTGAAATTTTGTTTCAAGTCAGCGACGCGATTTTCATTAATGGTAATGTCATAATTTTGTGGCACAAGGTTTGTGAGAACGCGGCGGACTAAAGCCAAGCCCATGCTGTCTTCAAACAATTTGCCGATGACATTATCGTTCACATCTAAAACTTCCCATTCGTCACGGAATAACGAAGCGAGCCCTCTGCGGCGTAATGCCCCAACTTTTTGATTTGTAGCACTATCCACCACATCAAATGCGGCAGAGAAATCTATAATCTGGCGTGCTTTAATTGACAGCACTTCTTGCGTTTTGGCTTCATCGGCATATACACGGATGTCTTCTTTCCAGCGGAACATTTTTTGCTCGCTGAACATGACCAACTGTCCGCTAGGGTCGTAGAAGCGGAATTTACCGGTCAATGCAAAGACTTGGCGTTTGAGTAAGTATTGCGAATGTTGAAAAATTGGATTCATTTCTTTTTCCTTTTTATCATGTTTAATTTTATGAAAGCATATCACTTGATTGATTTTATTTCCCCGCCTCAAAAGTACTATATTGTTGATTTTTTTAAGTATCTTTTTGCCGCATTGAGAAAATCTTTTGCATCATTAATCATATCTGCAACAAGTTGATTGGAAATATCAGTATCTACATCATAATCCCCAGAGATTCGAGCATCAAAACCTGCTCGTAAAATTCTATGATATTTAGGGTCTAGTTCTTTTGTTTTTGCAAATTCTTTGCCATAAGCTCCAATCACCTGACCATGCGTTTTGAACTCTAAACCTTTCTCCTACAATAACGCTTCTGCAATATAAAACATTGCATAATACGCACGCCCAGCCGCCATCTCAGGTTTATTCATATCTAGAATGCCTTCAGCAACTTCTATGGCATCTAATGCTTTTTTTAGCAATTTTTGGGAGTGTTCTTTCAAGCAGGTAGTCCTTCTTTACGAATGTTATGTAATACAGGTTTATCTGCTTCTTTCCATTGAATTTCTTTGATAAGAATACAACTAACAGTTACATCATATTTTAGAGAAATATCACTCATATAGTCACTAGCACGGTGATATTCTTTCCAATAGTCTTTATAGTCTCTTAACAAAATCATTACATCAACATCTGAGCCTTTGCGATAATCCCCGCGCGCATAAGAACCATAAAGATAAACGGCTTTTAATTGGCTACCGTATATTTTGGTGAGACCTTCTTTTAGTTCTTTCATCAGTTTCCTGATTTTTGCAGGTACTTTTTTGGTCATAGGAATATTTTACCCTAATGCTTATTCAACAATCACTCGCGTGCCTTGACCGGGCAATTGCAAATAATCAACGCCCACAGGTACAACAGGGCTTGTCCAGCGATAGACCCATTTGGAAACACTGGATGGCAAATTCACACATCCATTACTGCGTGGGCGACCATAGTCATTGTGCCAGTATGTGCCATGAAAAGCATGACCTGACCCCGTGAAAAATGAACACCACGGCACACCGGGCAAACTATAAATGTTTGCAACGGCGTCACCAAAATTTGTCATGTGAATTGATGGACCTTTATGATAGGTAAACCATTCGCCTTTTGGGGTTTCAGTACCTCGGTCTCCGCTCGAACAACGGACAGATAAAACCATGTTTTGCCCTTCAAAAGCAGTGACCATCTGTGTGGCAAGGTCAACGTGCAATAATTTATCTTCATTAGGAACTTCGGGAGAGAGTTGCGTTAATTCTTCGTCAGGAATAATGCGCATGTTGTAGGCGGGCGCATAAAACGTTTCTTTTAATATTTTGTCATAAAATTCGTACCAAACAGTTTTTTCTTCGCGGGTGATGATGACTTTATTTATCCAATGCGTGGTTTCGTAATAAATGCGATGGGCATTTTTTGCAAACGTATATGGTGCGCGATAGGTGAGACTATACGGCACGCTTACTTCGGCTAACTTTCCCTCCACAGGAATTTCATAGACAGGTTTTTGATATTTTGTTTCTACGGGCAAAATGACACCAGAGGGAACAAAGCCTCTATCTATTTGATACCAAGTGGTATTAAATTTATTATCAAATTGGTCACCTTGTGCATCACTGATTAAATCAATCACTTCGTCTTTACGAAGCAAATCAATTTTGTTGGCAGTTAAGAACGGAGCGTCATATACTTGCACGCCACTGAATAAAGATAAACCTTGTGATGCAGGCGGGGCGGCTGAGGCGAAGTCTAAGCCTAGTTCGGAGAGAACAAGCCCGAGCACGCCAGAAGCGGTTAACTTCAAAAAGTCTCGACGAGAGAGTTGTGAGATAGTCATACATCAATTGTAAATAAAATTTTTGAGAGGGAGTTAAGAAAATTAATTCTTAATTTCAACTTTTGTTCCTAAGCCATTAATTGCCATTTCTTTGTTGTGCGGAACTTGTGGCGTTGTCCATAGAAATAACCATTTGGCATTACTGTTATACAAATTAATACAACCACGCGAACGAGGTCTGCCAAAATCGTTATGCCAAAACGTGCCATGAAATGCCACGCCACTTTGATTAATATACTGCACCCAAGGGACTCCTGGTAAATCATAGCCATTTGATGCCAAATCACCAGATGCCATGTGCCGTGATGGACGTTTGAACCACGTTGTAAAATTTCCTTGTGGTGTGGTGTAAGTGCCGTTTCGTAATGTTCCACCGGTAGCGGCAGGTGCACTGAAAACAATTTGATTATTTTCATAAGCAATGACGATTTGACTTTCTAAACGCACCACAATTTTCTTTTCACGGTTCGAGACTTCGGGAGAGATGGGTGCTAATTCTTCGGCAGTGAATATGCGTAGATGTTCTGCACGTGCATAATATAACTTATCCCATTTATCATCTCTTATTTGATACCAAACTTGCCCATCTTTATCACTGACGATGACAGACTTAATCCAATGTGTGGTTTCATAATACATGCGATAGATAACATTTGATTCGGCATCTGGTTGTTCATGTGCATCTGTAAACGGCACACTGACTTCACTCAGCAAACCTTCTTGCGGAATATTTATTTCAGGAGTGTTTAAGATGGTTTTGACTGGTTGAATATTGCCAGAATAAGCATATCCCTCTAAATCAATTTGATACCATACGCGGTTATGCGCAGAGGTATCGTCACTGACGGCAGTGTTGGTGATATTGACCAATGAATCGCGCGTATAAATTTTGAGGCGATTGGCTTGAAAAGTCGGCTGGTCGTATACCCAAATAGTGCGCGTGGTCACACGCCCTTGTTGTGTAGGAAATGAATCATCAAAATCAAAATTGAGCGGAGGGACAAGCAAACTTGCCATGCCCAATCCACTCAATTTCATAAAGTCTCTGCGTGATAGTTTTTGCTTCATTGTTTGTTCCCTCTCCCAAAAGGGAGGGGGCTAGGGTGAGGGTTTAATCATGTACATTTACAACAGTCCCAACCACAGCAAAGTTATACGCCCATTCTGCATCAGGAATGCTCAAATTCACACAACCATGACTCATCGGCACACCAAAATTATTATGCCAATATGTGCCATGAATGCCATAGTCACCAGAAAAATACATAATGTAAGGAACATCAGGTAAATAATACCCAGGTCCAGACATTGGTGCAGAGCGTAACTTAATCCAAACTTTGAATCTACCTTTAATAGTAGGTGTTTGCCATGTGCCAGTTGAAACCACAAATGTTCTTACTAACGTATCACCTTCATAGGCATACATACGTTGGTCAGAAAGGTCAACATCAAACCAACGCACACCATTGCCCGGCGAAGCAGGTTGCTGGTATGCCACAGCAGTCGGTGCGACATAAATTGGCGTGGGCGTATCTGGCACAATTTCGGCATAGGCTACACCTTCACTGGGCGGTTCGGTTGGTAGAATAACAATTTCTTGAGTCGCGGTTGGAATTTCAATGGTAGCGGTTGGGGGAACAAAAACTTGTTGCTCAACAAATTGAGTCGGTGTACTTGTTGGAACAATCACTTGCGCAACTGGTTCTGAAAATGCTGGCGTGTATGTGGGTTTAGCAAGTTCAAATTGAGCAAAAGATTGATGCGGCGGATTCGCCGAGACAGATGAACGATTAAGAATCGAAGCGAAGACTGGAGAAGTCACTGCTGACCACGCCGCGAAAACAAAGACCACACATCCAACGGCGATTAAAAGAATCGGCAAAATCAAATTTCGTTTCTTCTTTCCGCCTCTTTTTTGACTTGGTGCCTGATTCTGATTCCTCAACTGATTCCCACCCTGCGAGTTTGAAAATTGATTGTTCATAGTTACGCCTTTCAATTCCTTAACCCATTATAAACACAAAGATTCTTTTTTACCACTGAATTTCAACAGGTGTGCCGATTTCTGCCCAATCATACAAAAGTTGTGACTCATACGCACCTAACACTACGCACCCATAAGAAATGGGAACGCCCAAATAGCCAGCCCATAATTGCGCGCCGCTTGGCAAAATGGGCAAAGCATGGATTCCGTTTTGCAAACTGCCAGCCCAATAAATGCCGAGCCAGTTTGGCATCCAGATATTCCATGTAGCACCATACGCATTTGGGATTTTATTCAGCACGCTGAAATTGCCGACGCGCGTAGCATTATTCATGCCAGTAGAGGCGACGAAACTAAATACTAATACATCGCCTTCATAAACGTACATGTGTTGTTGAGAAATATCTACCAAAATATATTTTCCGCCTGTGTAAACGGCTGGTGCTTCGGCTTGATTATTTTGCACAACGGGTGCGACATATTCACTTGTAGGTGTATCTAAAATAATTTCGGCTTGAGCAATTGGTTCGGGTGTAATCGTGGGCGTGCTTGTTGGTGTAAATGTAACTGTGGGTGATGGCGTGTAAGTTGGTTTTGAAATTTCGGCAATCGCAAATGAAATCGATTCGGTAGGTTGATTTATTGGCGCGTTTGTAAGATTCGCACAGCCTGAAATAACAACTGCAATCAATAAAAATTTAAGTAAGAATCTTTTTGTTAACATTTTTATTATTTTTATTGCGAGCCGATGGTCGGGTAGTTGCGAAGCAACGTATCGAGACCACAGGCTTGCAATGACATAAACTTACGGCACAGCAGTCGGGAACACACTTTCATTATTGATAAAACACAAAATTCCTTGAGTCACACCTTCGGCGACCAAATCCGTTTGTTCAGTTAATATCTCTCTATCTAAATTCAAAAAACCAGTTTCAATGATGGCTGTAATCGTGTTTGGGTCAATTTCAGAAAAGGCATGATATTCGGTCATGTCAGGCGTGATACTGTTAGCGTGAAAGAATAAGCCTGTCATTTTTTGATAGCGGTCTGTTAAGCAAGCAGTTAGTCGTTGGGCGCGATTCAGGTCTCGTGTTTCAAGCGAAGCCGCCACTTTGAATCCTGTCGCCGCATCGTTAATGTATTCGCACGAATCATTATGAATCGAAACCAACGCCACAGCCCGATAACCATTTAAGCGTGTGTCAAATTCATTTAATAAATCAACTTGAAACCCTCTGCTGACTAAACTTTCTCTGACCAACGATGCAATTTCAAAATTGACATCGGCTTCAGTTAAGGTCACTTTGCCATTTGCATCGGTGCAGACGGCTCCCGAATCATTGCCCATGTGTCCAGCCACAATGCCGATGCGAAGTTGCGGTTGAGATGTAAGACCAGGTTCAAATCCAGTTTGAGGCGTGAGTAACGTCCGCAATTGTTCTTGCAAGTTGCTGGTGAATAAACTGTTGGGAGTCCATGCTGTAAATAATGTCGCAATAAAAATCGCAATGCCGACTGTGTATATGAAAATATTATTGCTGTTACGAGGTTTGCGTGTTCTTTTTTCGTTGGTTGATTCCATTTTTATATCTTACCAAATAATTTCTCTATCGGCTTCAAATTTGAAATTGGCACAAATAAATTTTTCACGCGCGTTTGTTCATATTGAAATGTTTTTGAATTTGGCAATAATGTTTTTGCTTGCGCGCTAAACTCTTCATACGAAAGAAAGCCACATAAAAAAATATCCATGCCGTACACCCAAATATTGCTCCATTCAAACGGCGAGACGATGTGCGATTCTTTTATCGCTTCACATTTGATTCCAACACGCGCATCTGTTGTGCGGCGGATATGCAAAGATGAAATGGAATAAAACGATTCATCACACATGACTTTTGTCTTCGGCGCGAGACTTAACATCTTGCGCTTCACTCTTCGACCTTCATCCTGTCCATTGACCTCGACCATCAACTCCTCTTCAGACTCCGATTTCAAGGTCAATGTTCCCAGCGGATTCCAATTGGCAGGTTTGCGCCATGTTTCAGGCATGACGTGTACCAGATAATGGTTTTGATTTTTAGCAATCGCTTTTTGCAAATCCGCTTGTGAGGCGGCGATTAATCCCGTTGCAAACGCAAAGACGTATAAATCATTATATGAATGTCCGTCACTGGCGTGATGGTCAGAGGGGACGAGTGCTGGTGCATTTAACAAAATTTCGGGCTGATGTTTAATTTCTGAAATTTGATTACGATTTGAAATAAAAAATGATTTCAATTGACATCTATATTTATCTAAAAAGACATCATATCGTTCAGAATCAGTAAACGGGCGTGAGGCTTTGACTTCAAACTCAATATTTTGAGTAGCCAAATAACGCCGAAACGCAAGTTCCACTGCTACATTTGCAACCGTTCTTCGTAAGCGGTTATGTAACGATGCGCCTGCTCTTTCATAAACATAGGACAGTGAACGCAGTGCATACGCAATTCCACCTTCGGTGAGGTCGGGGGTAAAAGGCAAGTGGAGGAGATTGTTAGCGGTTAGCATTTGGCGTTTGGTTATTAGTAATTGGTAAATTATCCAATTTTATTTTCTTCTTCATTATTATCTTCATTATCTTTTTCTAAAAACGAAGTATCGAAATCATAGCCTTTGCGAAACCTGTTTACAGAAATTAATCCATGTACTAAACCTAGGTTTAATACAAATATAAAAATAAGAATAATTATCCAACTACCCTTTTCATCTGATTTTATCTCTGGGGATGAGATTAGAAAAAAGGAAAATATTATAGAAACTATGAAAGTAATAATAATTGTTAATATGTTTTCCCGTTTTTCTTTTTGTAAGTCTCTGACTTGCCTACGCGGTTTTCTTGCTTTAGGTTCTCTACTTCCTCTATATGGCAATTCTTTCCAGTAGCCCATAATTTTCCTTTCTTATTTCATAAATTAGTAATATTGTAATTCGTAAACCTTATTACTTTACTTCTTGAATCACCAAATCCGAAAATGTGACCACGACTGGCGTATTTCCAACTGACCGAGCAAAGACTCCAATCGTTCCGCTGGGGAAACTTGGGTCAATGATGCTGAATTGAAAACGTCCGTTCAAAAAGAAGCGCATTTCTTTACCCACTGCCCACACACCCATACGGACATTTCCCGGCGCGCCGGGCGGAACATCTCCGCTTTGTAGAGGTTGTTGCAGAATCAATCTTGCTCCGTTGGTGATTCGCTCTGCGCGTACTGTGCCATTACATGCCAAAACAAAACGATAATATGTAGAAGCACTGGCGCGGATTAATAATCCGTAATTATCTTCGCCTTTGCATAAACTAGGTTGAGCAGTTAATTCAGCATAGAAATCTGTCAATATCAAATCACGCCGCAGACTTAGCATAAATACTTGGCTTTGTGCAGAAAGAATCAAACGATTGTTATTAATCGCTGAACTGGCTTGGTTTGATGAGGCAATATCCCATAATGATTCATCAGAAAAATCATCTTCTAAAATCACATCGCCGATGTCCGGGCGCATTTCAGGTGTGGGAACTTTTTCGGTTAACGAAAATGGTTGAGGTGAAGAGGTGGCTGATGGCGGAAACCAAATTCGGGTCGCGGTAGGAAGCGGGGTTTCTGTCAAAATGATAGGTGTAGGTGTAGGAAGATATACATCCATGACAGTGCAAGATGTGAGCAAAAAAGTTAATCCAAAAATCAAAATATGTTTAAGAATTTTATTCATTGTGTCGTAAAATAAGTTAATTTATTCTAGCATAACAGGAGATTTACATGACCGTAAAGCAAGTGCTGGTAACAGGTGCGTGCGGAGAAATTGGTCAGGCACTCGTGCAAGAATTATCGAAGGGCGGCTATCGAATCGTTACAGCTGATTTTATGCCATTGCCCGATTCGATAAAAAAATTTTCAGCCGAACATGTGCAAGGAGATTTGCTTTACAAAATAAAAAATTTTTATGATTATGATTTCGATGTCATTTTTCATCTCGCCGCATCGCTTTCATCAAAAGCAGAAATTGCAACTGAAGAAGCGCACCGCATCAATGTTGAAGGTACCATGCAATTATTAATGCTGGCGGCGTATCGTTCTGAAAAATATAAAAAGTCTGTCAAGTTTTTGTTTCCGAGTTCTATCGCCGCGTATGGGATGGGGACACTCGATGATAAAAATAATGCGGGCGCAGTCAAAGAAGATGATTGGAATAATCCGCAAACGATGTATGGATGTAATAAATTGTATTGCGAAAAATTGGGGATGTATTACGGAAAATTTTATGGTCAAAAACATTTAGATGAAAACCCGCCTCATTTTCTGGACTTCCGCTCGATTCGTTTCCCCGGCTTAATCTCCGCTTTTACATTGCCCAGCGCTGGCACGAGTGACTACGGACCCGAAATGCTCCACGCCGCCGCACAGAATAAACCATACAGTTGCTTTGTAAGACCTGATTCAAAAATTCCATTCATGGCAATGCCCGATGCGATTAAATCTTTATTGATGTTGATGGATGCACCAAAAGAAAATTTAACCAGCAACGTCTATAACATTGCCGCATTTGCCATCACTGCCGAAGATTTTCGTCAGCGTGCCATCAAAGCCTTCCCGAATGCGGATATTAAATTTGAACCGAATCCACGCCGCCAAGGCATTGTCGATTCTTGGCCCCAAGATGTAGATGATGCTCGTGCTCGTGCAGATTGGGGTTGGAAACCTGATTATGATGTGGATAGATTTTTCGATGATTACTTTTTGCCAGAGATTAAGAAGAGATATGGGAAGTGAATAGGGAATAGTATTAAGTAAGATGAAATCTCAAACATGACATGTCTCTACAAAGTTTTGATTAATCAGAACCTTTGCCTATGCAGGCGTTATGATTAACGCAAATCCTAATGGGACATGTCATGTTTTATAAATTTTTTCAGGAGAAAAAATGTTCAAAAACCTTTTCGGTAAAAAGAATAGCCCCAATGTAGAAAAATTTATCAAAAGTATGGAAATGGATTATGCCAAGTATCACAATGGGGATGGATATGATTTGAACATATTAAAAGAATTAAACGCAGAGGAATTACAACAAGTTGAGGCAGTTTTAATCCCCAGAAAAGATAAAGACTGGCGAGATGTCACAGCGCTTGCGGCAGTCAATACATCCACTGCTTTGGAGGCGGTTAAATCGTGTTTGGAGAGTCCAAATTTAGAAGTAAGAATCTTTGCGGCTAAATTTCTCAAAGAAAAGAATATCATTGACCGTGTTGAAGAAGTGTTGCTGAAAACATTACCCATCGTCAAAGTTGGCGGCGGACTTGTCCAAGCCCTTGCTTTAGCAAAAGAGAATCCTACTGAAAAAGTAAAACAAAAACTAATTTGGTGTGCTTTGCACGGACCTGATGTCACTCGCACGCATTGCGCCGCCATGGCATTATTTTTATATGGCAAGGCTGAATCTGAATTTGATAATAATCAAAAGATTATTTTTAGTTTTAATCCCCCAGATAAAGCAAAAAGACTAGAAGCCTTTCCTGAACTTTGTCAAATTATTGGCGTTAATCCGAATGAATTTATGAATTAATAAATCTTGTGCGATATATGTTTGCGGGCTTATCTATTTTTTACTTCTTAATCACGCCGCTTTGGGACAATTCATCAATTTCGTTTTGATTCAAAAATTCACTTAGCAATTCAACTGTATGCTCGCCTAAACTTGGCGCAGGACGCGCCTCATCGCTTCCATAATTAAAGGGAGAGTTGAGTCCAATGGGGCGGTTATTTTCATGGCGTACAAATCCACGTGCTTTTACTTGTGGATGCTCTAAAGCCTCTTCAAATGACAACACAGGCTCAACGCATCCATCACTCATCGAAAATGCTTCAAGCCAATGAGACAATGTCTGCCCTTTGAAAATTGTCGCCACTTCAGATTTAATTGCACGGTCGAATTGACGCGGTAACAGGTCATTGCGCCCGCTCACTTTGCAGAAATCGCTCCAAAAAGTTGGTTCAAGCGCGGCTAATGATAAAAATTTTCCATCCGCAGTTTCATATACGTTATAGCAAGCCAAGCCACCTAATAGTGGAAGCGTTCCAGCAGTGAGCGGAATGCCACTAAAATATGCCGCGCCTGCTATTGGAATCATCCATGAGAGAATACCATCAAACAATGCAACATCAAGATATGTTCCTTGCCCATTTTTTTGCTTATTGATAATTGCCCCAAGAATCGTAAGCCCAGCCAGCATCGCGCCACTCAAATCAGCAACTGTCATGCCATAGACGTGCGGAGGTTGTCCTTCATCAGCATTCAAAGACAAAGCACCACTGATGGCTGTGTAATTCAAATCATGTCCTGCGCGTTTGTTATATGGACCTTTCTGACCATATCCAGAAAGCGCGCAATATATCAAATCGGGCTTGAGGGTTCGCAAAGTTTCATAATCAATTTTCATTCGCTCTGCTGTGCCAGGGCGAAAACTTTCAATCACAACATCTGCACTAGATACAAGTTTCAGGTACGCTTCACGCCCACGTGGATTTCGATAATTAATCGCAACACTTTTTTTGCCTTGATTAATCATTTCAAACAAACTGCCCAACCCCATTTCAGGTGGCACTAAGCGTGCGTAATCGCCAGCAGTAGGTGTTTCAATTTTGATGACCTCTGCTCCCATATCTGTAAGCAACTGCGTGATAAATGGACCTGGCAAGAGGCGCGTGAGGTCAATAATTCTGATGCCTTGCAAAGGTCGATTCATAGGATGCTCCAAACTGTTATTGTTACTAACCACCTTATCTTATATAGAACGTCCCGAAGGTTGATGTTTGTTTTACAAATCCTTCGGGACGGTGATTTCAGTAATGTTTATTTTGTATCTTTGACTTCGCTACCTGTTTCGGCTTTTTCTTTCCTCGCCCTTAACCAGCCATGCAAACTATATTTGACCACACGTTCTTCACCAGCAAATAATTTTTTCAAATTTGGTCTTAATGCCCAAATCAATAACAACTCTGCGCCCACGCCATACCAAACATAATCCCAAGGAATGATGCCTTGCGAGGCTCGAATGGCAAACACAATGATAGTAAACAAAGCAACAGCCATCGTAGTAATAGAAGCGATTCCAACTGTGAAAAAGGTTAGCATCCCCAGCGGGAGGATAATCAAGACTGAGGCAGGCAATAATCCCATTGCGCCACCAACTGCCGGCGCGCCACCTGCTCCACCACGCAGGCGCATGAATTTTCCATTTTCATCACGTTCTGGTAAAAAGATAGAATAGTTGTGACCTAAAATTGCACCGATTGCCGCCAGCATGTGCGCCCACGAAGTATCTGTAATGGCTTGTGCTACCCACACTGCCACTGCACCTTTCAAAATATCTAACATAGCAGTAGCAAACCCTGCCCAAAAACCTGCGGCACGCATGGCATTGGTTCCACCTGTTCTGCCGCTTTCAACCTCACGAATATCTTTCCCTGTTTTTAGTTTAACGATTAACAAACCAAATGGAATCGAGCCAATTACATACCCCATAAAGATAACTGCAAGGTCTATGATAAGTTGCATTAAGCATCCTCCAGAGTTTTTTATTAAAAACACTAAAACGAGAGGATGGTTTCTTATTAGTAAGTGTAGGTCACGCTTTGAGCGTGACATTTGTGACAAATAAAGTTAGCCATGTTGAAAACTTAACCTACAAATCTTTTAGACAAATACAGCCGTTAACCACGAAAGCACGAGAATAATAATCGGGAGAGTGATAGCGCGCCTCAGCGGAATATCTTCTGCGAGGTTAACAGATAGCATGGTTAAAGCATATAAAGGACCTGTTAATGCCAAACCAAATTGCACAGGTGAAAGCGTCCAATAATGCAAACCTGCGCCGATTTGAGCGCATACAATTCCGATGCCAATTGCCCAAGGGAAATCCCAGCGGTCTGCACCATCGAGATGCAAAATGCGTAAACTAATTAATCCAGCCACAAGAAAAACGGCTGGCACGAGTAAGAATAAACGGATGCCAGAATATCTTAATGAAGTAATCAAAATCAAAAATAAAGCATAAGCAAAAGCCGTTAGTGCGGCGCGGGCAAAAGCGTAGGCAGGCGATGCGGGATTAATCGTAATGTATTCGGTTGTGAAAACAATGCCGAGCAAAATTGCTCCAAATAAAAAGCCGACCCACCAAGTGGGGCTTTCAAACAAAATAGAAAGTGATGCACCCAACACAAACGTAGTCACTGTAGGGAGCATGATATTTTCTCGTGTAGATTTTTTTGCAAACGATGGATGGTCTCGAATTAACCAATCCATGCCGGCGGCGGTTAAACCAGCCGCAAAGAGAGTCATCACACTGCCCAAAGTTAAAGGAAAGGCAAAATAGAAGCCGGGCAGGTCAAGGGTCAGAATGAGGCGCGGGGTTTCAATCAAACGAGCAAGTGCAAATGCCAGCAAAACCGAAGCAATCAAAACACCAGTGCGGTCAGTGGAAGGATAATCAAAATTTTTGGCTTGCATAAGAGAATTGTACCGTAACGGATATGGTAGAATCAATAGGTTATGGAAGTGACCCGTTTAGAAAATGTGCCGCCCCCACCGGGCATTATCAGTTCAATTCGTGCAGGTTTTGATTCAATCGCATCACACATCACTGCCATTTTGTTGCCGCTTGGTTTGAATTTGTTTTTGTGGTTGGGTCCGCGTTTGCGCGTGAATGAATTTTTTGCTTCATTCAAAGATGATATGATTCGCGCCTGGCAAAATGGCGGAATCCCTGCAACAGAAATTCAACGGGTGATAACTCAATATGATGCGTTGACTCCGATAATTAATTTATTCTGGTTAATTCGCACGCTTCCTATCGGGATTTCCAGCCTGCCACTCTCAAGGGAGCTTTCATCTACGCCCCTAGGTGAGCCTATTACTTGGCAAGCCAACGGCTGGATTATTTTCTTCGGCTTATTCGTGTTGACTTTTTTCGGCTGGCTTGGCGGCGCAATTTATTTTCGCAGTGTGGCTTGGATAGCAGTGCCAAGCGAACAAGAAAACATTTCTGTTCTTAACGCAATTTTGCAAACAGTTTTGATTTCAATTTTTTGCACGATTTTATTTATGATTGTTTCCCCCGTGTTTTTTGGTATTTTGGCAATTTTGTCAGGGCAAAATATTATTATTACTAGTTTAGTAGTTTTGGTGATGAGTTTTATTTCGATGTGGTTTATTGTACCGATTTTCTTTTTACCGCATGGCGTTTTTGTAAAAAAGCAAAATGTATTCAATGCGATTGGGAGCAGTGTTCATTTCACTCGTTATACACTTCCGAACAGCAGTTTATTTGTGTTGACGGTCTTCTTGCTGGCTTACGGATTAAATGTTTTATGGAGTTTGCCATCTGAGACATCATGGTTAACGTTATTGGCAATTTTTGGACATTCATTTGTTACAACGGCATTATTAGCGGCTAGTTTTATTTATTATCGAGATATGTCCGCTTGGGTGCAAGCAGTGTTAGAAAAACTAAAACCGCCTGTGAAACAGGTTTAAGAATATCATGTCACTCTGAAGTGACATAAAGAGGAATTTATGGCAGAAAAGAAAAACAATTCAACCAATTATGATGTCGGTTCCATTCAAGCATTAGAAGGCATTGAACACGTACGCAAGCGCCCTGGTATGTACGTGGGTGGTACAGATATTAAGGCGTTGCATCACCTTGTTTATGAAGTTGTAGATAACTCCATAGATGAAGCGCTGGCTGGCTTTTGTACCTCCATCAATATCACCATTCATTCTGATAGCAGTGTGACCGTTGAAGATAATGGTCGTGGTATTCCAGTGGGTCCACATCCAAGCAAAAAAGATGCAAATGGTAAACCGATGGAAACTGTTGACGTTGTTATGACCGTCATTGGTGCTGGTGGTAAATTCGGTGGTGGCGGATATAAAGTCTCTGGTGGTTTGCATGGCGTGGGTATCAGTGCGGTCAATGCGTTATCTGAATGGATGACGACTGAAATCAAACGTGATGGCAAATTATGGAAACAAGAATACAAACGTGGTGTGCCACAAGGAAAAATCAAACAAGTTGGCAAAGCCGAAAAAGATGAAAATGGCACCAAGCAAACGTTTCGGTTTGATAAACAAATCTTCACCGAAGATATTGATTATCGTTTTGACACGTTGGTTCAACGTTTTCGTGAAATGGCGTTCGTCACACGTGGTGTGACCATTCGATTTGAAGATGAACGCAATGACCGTGAAATGTCATTCTATTTTGAAGGGGGCATTACCTCGTTTGTGCGTTATTTGAATCGCAACCGAGAAAATTTACATTCAGTCGTATATGTTGAAAAAGAAATTGAGGGCATCGGCGTTGAAGCCTCAATTCAATATACCGATGCTTATACAGAATCTGTGTATTCATTTGCAAATACAATTAATACTATTGACGGTGGAACGCATCTTACTGGACTTCGTTCTTCGCTGACCCGCGTCATCAATGACTACGCCCGAAAAAATGGTTTGCTCAAAGACGCTGACCCGAACTTCTCAGGTGACGATACCCGCGAAGGTTTGACAGCGATTGTTTCTGTTAAACATCCAAATCCGCAGTTTGAGTCGCAGACCAAAGTTAAGTTGATGAATCCTGAAGTGCAGACTCACGTCACACAAGCAGTGGGTGAAGGCTTTAGCACATTCTTAGAAGAAAACCCACAAGCGGCAAAAGCAATTGTGGCGAAGTGTCTCACCTCTGCCCGTGCAAGAGATGCGGCGCGTAAAGCTAGAGATTTAGTGATTCGCAAATCCGCATTGGAATCATTAACTCTACCCGGCAAACTTGCAGATTGTTCCGAACGCGATACCTCCAAAACAGAATTGTATATCGTAGAAGGTGACTCGGCAGGTGGTTCAGCCAAACAAGGGCGTGACCGTCACTTCCAAGCGATTTTGCCATTGCGTGGAAAAATCTTAAACACCGAACGCGCGCGCTTAGATAAAATTTTAGGAAATAACGAAGTTAAGTCTTTAATCTCTGCGCTTGGCACAGGTATTGGTGATAACTTTGATTTAGAAGGGCTACGTTACGGACGTATCATCATTATGACGGATGCTGACGTGGATGGTAGCCACATTCGCACATTGTTATTGACATTCTTCTTCCGTTATATGCCAAAATTAATTGAAGAAGGTCATTTATATATTGCACAACCGCCTTTGTATCGTATTGCTCACAAAAACACAGTCAAGTATGTGTATAGTGACAAAGAAAAAGATAAAGCGATTAAAGAACTTGGTGAAAAAGCGAATTTACAACGCTATAAAGGTTTGGGTGAAATGAATCCTGAACAATTATGGGATACAACCATGGACCCCAGCAATCGCACTTTGTTGTTAGTAACCATTGATGATGCTACCGAAGCCGATAGAACATTCGATATGTTAATGGGTGATGCCGTTGACCCGCGTAAGAAGTTTATTCAGACACATGCCAAGAGTGTAAGAAATTTGGATGTATAAAATGTAGGGGCGAGGCATGCCTCGCCCCTACAAAAAAATCCCCAGAATTTTCTGGGGATTTTTTATTTTATTCACCCGTCCTTGAAACTCTCTTCATCGCCACAATTTGACGTAAATGGTCAACCTCATGCGCGAGCAAAAGCAAAATCCAAGTTTTGTAATTACACAATCCAAAGGCTGGGTTTCGTTCTGTTTTTTCAGGGTCATGTGAATTGCGAGTTTGCTCAATAATGACTTGAATTCGTTCTGTGGCGGCATTCAAACTAACCATTAAATCTTTTGCAGGAATATTTTGTTTTGCACCTTCGCCAAATCCGCGTGCGGCTTCGACGATATGCGGCAATTGACTTGTTGAAATATCTAACAACTTATTATGATAAAAGCCTTGCGTATGAATCAAATGCGTAATGGATTCGCTAATGCTCCAAAATGGATGAACTTTTGAGGAAAAAGAAACCTGTTCGTCGGTCAGGGTTTGAAGCGCTTCGTGCGTAAGCATTCGCGTCGCGTAAAACGTATCAATCAACTCATCTAACGGATGACGCGCAGAAGCCTCCAGCCAAGTAATTTCTTTTGTAAAAGCAGAGAGAATCAAAGGGTTGAGAATATCAGAAGGAATCATTGAATAAATTTTATCTCATTTCATAGTACCAAAGTACGGGAACTTTTTACCAAGCACAATCGTTTCATAGGGGCTGAAAGCAGAGGACACATGAAAACAAATACCAATACCATTTTTATTATTTTTGGCATTATGGCATTATGCGTGCTGGCTCTTTTTCCGATTAGTGTTTTGGCAATGCCTTTACTACAAACGAACGAAAAACCAGACCCGCAAGCCACAGTGCAAGCCATGGTGACTCAAACCATGATTTCGTTGACGCTTAACGCGCCGACTCAAACACCGCTTCCACCTACGGCGACGGCTGATTCTGCTACGAATACACCTTTTCCTACTTCAACATCCGCGCCGCAAACATATTGTGATTGGGCATTTTTCGTCAAAGATGTGACAATTCCTGATGGCACAACCTTACTGCCCGGCGAAACGTTTACCAAAGTGTGGCGATTAAAGAATCGCGGCACATGCACTTGGTCACCGGATTACATGCTGGTATTTTCTAGCGGCTCACAAATGGGT
>JAEURG010000001.1 GCA_016789345.1 Anaerolineales bacterium
TGTTTTGCCTCCTATGGCAATAAAAATTTTATAGGTCAATCTGTTTGTTCCATCGGAGGTCAAAACAAAACAGCCCACAGTGAAACTGTGAGCTGTAGCTGTTCTTCAAGCCAACGTAACTTACCGTTTTCCTATCTAGCCCCAACAATAACATATTACCTTGTGAGAGTCAATCAAAAAATGAGGGCAATTTACTTAAATAGATATAATCATGTAAACATGAAAACCTATTTGTTCGCATGGAATTCAAAACTTTGGAAATGGCATAAACTTGCCGAAATGTCTGCCAATGTAAGAAATGGAAAAGACGTTTTCGACCGTTGGGGAACTGGCACTTCAAGAAAAATACAGAAGAATGATAGATTTTTTATCATTCGTTTAGGTGAAGAACCAAGAGGAATTTTTGCATCGGGTCAAGTAACAAGTGATGTATATGAAGATATACATTGGCACAAAGAAAAATCATCTATTGGCAAAACTGCAAATTATGTGAAGATTAAATATGAGGCTTTGTTGAATCCAGAAACGGATGTGATACTTCCAAGAGAAATTTTACAGCAACCTCTGTTTTCACAAATCAATTGGGATATTAGAATGTCTGGAATTCAAATTCCAGACTCAATCGTAAAAGAGCTTGAAACAATATGGAAAAATGTAATCAATAATAATGTATAGGAGAAACCTCATGCGCATTGCCATCATCTCAGATATGCACGGAAATGATTTTGCTTTTGAAAAGGTAGAGACAGATATAAAGTCACAGGGGGTAGACCAAGTAGTTTGTTTGGGAGATGCGATTCAAGGTGGTGCTCAACCGAAAGAAACAGTGAATCGTTTGAGGAATATGAAATGTCCAGTAGTGATGGGCAATGCAGATGACTGGCTAATCAAAGGCGAAGAGACTGGCAAAGACCCAATTCCAGAAGAACGACTCAAAAAGATGCAAGCGATACGTGAGTGGTCATTATCACAACTCAATGATGACGATATAAAATTTATAAAAAGTTTTCAGCCAACAATCACCATCAACTTAGAAAAAGGTTTGGATTTGTTATGCTTTCACGGCTCACCTACGGATTATGACCATATCATTTTGCCAACCACATCTGAAGAAGATTTTATGAAATACTTGGGTAATTTCAAGAAAAATATTTCAGCAGGTGGACACACTCACACACAACAAATCCGCCGCTGTGGTGACCGCTTCTTTCTTAACCCCGGCAGTATCGGCTTCCCTTTTAGTTCTTATCAAACTGATGGATTTCATGTAGATGCTTGGGCAGAATATGCCATCCTCACAATTGAAAAAAATAATATCAGTGTGCAATTCCGTCGTTTGGATTATGATGCCAAAGATATCATTGATGTTTATAAAAAGAGTGGTCGCCCATTTGCAGAAGATGCTATCGCACAATATCAAAGATAACCGTATAATCTCATTATGAATTTTTTAATCACTGGAGCGGCAGGCTTTCTTGGCTCTTCTCTTGCAAATCATTTAGCACAACAAGGTCATCAAGTTCGCGGCTTGGATGATTTATCTACTGGCGACCCGCAAGGCTTGTCACCTGATGTACATTTCACGCGTGGAGATGTGAGCGACCGCCCAAAACTGTGGACGTTGCTTCAAGATGTTGATGTTGTTTATCATCTCGCGGCGCGTGTTTCAGTGCCTGAATCTATTTTGTATCCTCGTGATTACAATGCTGTCAACGTCGGCGGAACAGTTGCTTTGATGGAAGCCATGCGTGACGTTGGAGTACGACGCGTCGTTCTGTCGTCGTCGGGGGCTGTGTACGGAGATTTAGCCGAAGCCACGCTGACAGAATCCACAACCCCAAACCCGCGCTCACCTTATGCAGTTTCCAAACTTGCGGCGGAATATTACGTCCGCACCATTGGCAATTTGTGGAACATTGAAACAGTTAGTTTACGAATCTTCAATGCGTATGGACCTGGTCAACATTTGCCACCATCACATCCACCTGTTGTGCCACATTATTTACGTCAAGCACTACGTGGCGGAACATTAGTTGCTCATGGTGATGGAAGCCAAACTCGTGATTATATTTATGTAGATGATGTAGTCAGTGCGATGGTTGCGGCATCTACAGCCCCAAGCATAAATGGACAAGTCATTAACGTTGGTTCTGGCGTTGAAACTTCAATCAAAGATTTAATTCGTCAAGTATTAGATGTAACCAATAGCAAAGCCAATGTTGTTTATAACTCTCAAACTTCGGGCGGAGTCTCACACATGAAAGCAGATTCGACTCTAGCGAAAGAGAAATTAAGATTCACACCTTCCATTAAATTAGAAGAAGGCTTGAAGTTGACTCTTAAACGCGATCTCAGATTCAAATAATTATGTTTACAAGTTTGAAGGTTTAAACGTTTGAACTTCTCAACTTGTAAACTTTCTAACAAATCATGACTCTTCCAAGAAAATTCTACAACCGCCCCACACTAACTGTTGCACGAGAATTATTAGGTGCGAGGTTAGTTCATATATCAAATGGAAAAAAATTGGTAGGATTAATCACTGAAACCGAAGCTTATTTTGGATTTGATGACCTTGCCAGTCATGCCAAAGCAGGTAGAACGATTCGTACTGACCCAATGTTTGGTGAAGCAGGACATGCTTATATCTATTTCACCTATGGCAATCATTGGATGTTGAATGCTGTCACTGAAAAAGAAGGATTTCCCGCGGCGGTATTAATCCGTGCGATTCAACCGATAGAAGGAATTGAATTGATGATGAAACGCCGTCAGGGACGAGATACATTTGGACCGGGTAAGTTGACTCAAGCAATGGGAATCACTAAAAGCCAAAATTATGTTGACTTGACAGAACCAACTTCCCCGTTAAGAATTGAAGCGGGAATTAAAGTCCCAGATAAAAGCGTGACGATTGGGGCACGTGTGGGTTTAAACAAAACACCGGAGCCATGGTTTTCAAAACCGTGGAGATTCTTGGTCAAAGATTGGAAAATAGATTTTTAATTCGGAGGCACAATGGGTTTACTCGATGGAAAGAATGCATTAGTTTTTGGTTTGGCAAATGAACGTTCAATTGCATGGGGCATTACACAGGCTTTCAAACGTGAAGGTGCAAATTTAGGAATCAGTTATGCTGGTGAAATGCTAGAGAAACGAGTGAAACCGTTGGCTGAGCAAGTAGGTTGTAAATGGGTGGAAGAATGTGATGTAACGAAAGATGAAAACCTGACATCTGTTGCAGAAAAAGCCGCCAAACATTTTGGAAAAATTGATGTGCTTGTACATTCGATTGCGTTTGCTGGCAAAGATGAATTGAGCAAACCGTTTCATGAAACTAGCCGTGAAGGTTTTAGAGTTGCATTGGATGTTTCTGTTTATTCATTTGTAGCATTGACTCATGCTTTCTTGCCGATTTTAAACCCGGGCGCTTCTGTGATGTGTCTGACATATGGTTCTGGTGCTGTGAAAGTTGCCCCTCATTACAATGTGATGGGCGTTGCCAAAGCGGCATTGGAATCTGCAACTCGATATTTGGCTTATGATTTGGGTCCACAAAAGATTCGCGTGAATGCAATTTCAGCAGGTCCGATTCGTACACTCGCGGCGGCTGGTGTTGGTGGATTTAGAGATATGTATAAGCATTTTGCAGATTTATCTCCGATGCGTGAAAACGTGACTATTGAAGATGTCGGTGATACGGCTGTATTTTTAGCATCGGATTTATCCAAGCGTGTGACTGGTGAAATTCAATACATTGACTCTGGCTTCAATATTATGGGCGTGCAAATCGGTGCAAAAGAAGAAAAAAGTGAATAAATAATCGATGGTCGAGTAGGGCTGAGTGAAACGAAGCCCGTATCGAGACCATAAGTTTTCAAATAAATCTTAATCCCAACAATTACTGCTAGTTTCGATACGCCCTTCGCAACAAACGCTTAGGGCTACTCAACCAGCGGTTTTGTTTTAAGGGTAAAATTGACTCAATATGTTTAAACGCAACACAACTCCTACTGAAACATCTCAACCTGTGCAAGCGGTTGAAAGAATCACATCTGTGCTTGGCTCTGGTGTAATTTGGCATGGCAGTATCAATGGCTCTGGCGGGGTTCGCATTGAAGGTGCATTTGAAGGCGAAATTGCATTGCGTGGTATGTTGGTCGTCGGTGAAACGGGACGTGTCACTTGCCAAAATGTGCGCGCAAATACAGTCATTGTGGCAGGTGCAGTGCGTGGAAATATCACCACGCAAAAACTTGAAATCCGTTCCTCAGGCAGAGTTTGGGGAGATGTGGTCACGACGGCTTTCGTCACCGAAGAAGGTGCATTTCTGCGTGGTCAAATTCGCATGGAAGAATCTGTTGAATTAAATATTGAACCCACGCCTGAAACCACACCTTCTGAAGCCGCTGTTGAAGAATCCATTGCACAAACACAGATACAAATTCCTGAATCAACACCTGTGATTGACTCAACTCAAAAAATGACTCGCAAAAAGAAAAGCGAATCGTAATCTGACCTCACCCCTAACCCCTCTCCTTCAGGAGAGGGGAATTGTTATTATGAAATATACAGACCTCAAAATACAAACACAACGTGAATTTCCAAACAACATGCGAAGTCAAGGCTTCGGCTGGCTTGCTCGTGCAGGGTATGTGACTCGTGAAAATGAATTGACTGAATTGGGGAAAATAGCAGTTAATCATTTAGAAACCCTCTCAAATGATTTATCTTTTCGTTCTGTAAATGACACATTATTAATTCTAAAAAGTGAGCAAGCACTTTTTTTTCCATTATCCACTGGCAATGTTGATATTGCTCATTGTTCATCATGTAAATATACGGAGCTATTAGTTATAGCGAAATTCAAAAAATCTCCATTACCTTTTGAAGAAGAACGTCCGCTTGAAAAAGTATTGACTCCCGATTGCAATACTATTGAGTCTTTAGCAAATTTTCTTGGATTGCCCAAAGAGAAAACCGCTAAAGCATTAATGTATACTCGCAAAGAGGATGGAAAATTTATTTTCGCAGTTATCCGCGGGGATATGCAATTGAGTGAAGCAAAGTTGGAAGATATTCTAGGCGAAATAAAACCTGCTGAAATTGAAGCAATTACAAAGTCAGGTGCGGAAGCGGGATATGCATCTCCTATTGGATTGAAAGATGCGTTAATCATTGTAGATGATTTAATTCCACAATCACAAAATCTCGCCGCAGGTGCAAATGAAGTTGGTTATCATTTCATCAACACAAATTACGGCAGAGATTATCAAGCCGAAATCGTTGCGGATTTGGTGCTAGCAAAAGCAGATGATGCTTGTGCAAATTGTGGAAATAAATTTTCAACTCAAAATGCAATTGCATTGAAAATAAATAATGAATTTCATTTTGAAAATATTTTATTAGCACTTGCAGAAAGTTATCATGACGACAAAGGTTTGGCATTTCCAAAATCTTTTTCCCCTTTTGATGTTTACTTAATGCACATCGCTGGCAAAATAATAGATACAAAAGAAAAAGCCGAAGAGATTTATAACCAATTACAAAATGCTGGCATATCCGTTTTATTTGATGACCGTGATGAACGCGCGGGTGTCAAATTCAATGATGCAGATTTGATTGGATGCCCGCTTCGCATTACAGTAGGTGAAAAAGCACTACAAAACGGAATGGTAGAATTAAAGAAAAGAAATGCTACAAATGTAGAATTAATTGTTTTAGAAAAATTAATAAACTCTATCCAAGATATTCAAAACTCTGATTAACGCAGGTTTTTATTTCCTATCAGCGTTTATCTGCGTCCAACATTTTTTATAAGGAAGCATTCATGCAAAATCAAATCCCTACATTTCGTCAAATGTACTATAACGATTTAATATTCAAAAGTTTTATTCAACTCAGTTATGGACCCATTCTTTTTCTGATTGCCGTAGGTATTGTTGAACCAATGTTTCGATTGGTCATTGCTTCTTTCACCATACCATTAAGCATCATTGGTATTCTGTGTACTATTTATCGTTACAACTTGATTCAATCCACATTTCGAGATGGTGTGAGTGTAAAAGGAAAGTTTTTGTTTCGTGAAAACATTGTCACCAATTCTAAAAACAGTTCAGGTTCATATTCAAAAAAACGTTCGTATTACATTACGGTTGGTTATCATGTAAACGGAGTTGAGTACAAAGAACGAATCCGCTTACCAAATCCACCATTTTTATATGCTATTAATCACGAAGGACAAGAATTTGATTTAGTCTTAAAAGAAACTTCCCCAAAACGTGTTTTTATTAAGCATGTTTATTTAGATTACGACCCAACGATTCCGAACAAATGAAATCTGGTCATTTTCCTCCACCCAAAAGAACTGGTTTGATTGTACATGGCACAATCTTACTTGTGCTAACAATGATTACTATCGTTGGGTTTATCAATTTATCCAATGCGGATGTTGGACCTGCATTTCTCATTGCTCTTTTAGTTTCACTGATTGCATTTATTCCCATTCCATTTTTTGCTTATCGTGCTTATTCATTATGGCGAGCAGATTATTTCATAGACCGTGACAGTCTCGCCATTCATTGGGGTTTACGCGTAGAAGATATTCCACTCAATGATATTGAATGGATTCGCCCAGCAGATGACTTAACAACTCCCCTCTCTTTTCCTACCCTTTCGCTTCCCGGC
>JAEURG010000018.1 GCA_016789345.1 Anaerolineales bacterium
ATTCATTCGGTGTGAAACCAGAAAACTCTTTGAAATCGTGAATGAAATGGGATTGGTCATAGAATCCGCTTTTGTGGGCGATGAAAGACCAATCATACGAATTGTCAGATTCGATTTCTAAAATCGCTTTTTGAAAACGTAAAACTTTCATATATTGTTTTGGAGTTAACCCCACTTGTGATTTGAACAAATGAATGAAATGTTTTTGTGAATATCCAATTTCTTCACTGAGTTTTTCTAAACAAAGTTGATTTGGCGATTTGATAATTTGTGTAATGGCATAGTCAATGCAACGGGAAAACGAATCGGGGTGTAAGGAATTAAATCCAGCGCGGGATAAAAGAAAAGTTTCAGTAAGCAGAAACATGTGTCCCGTAGATGAAGAAGCGAGTAGTTGCTCTCGTAAATCTAAAATGTTGTGTCTAAAAATTAAATCCGCTTCGAGAACATGGTCGCTGATTTCGTTCATCGGCAATGGATAAAATGGAAAACCTTTGCCTTTATGAAAGGCAATCACTAACATGCGACTGCCTTTGCCTGACGGAATCGTAATTGGTTTTGTTCGCACACCACTGACCCAAACTCGTTTGCAAGTTTGAATTTGATTTAATGTTTGGTTGTGGTGAATGGCTTGTGGTGTTTCGTTTAAGTTGATGATGATTTCGGTGTTGCCATCGGGAAGAAAACGGTCTAAGTTATGCGTAGGTGATAGACCTTCATAATAAAAAATACGCTCAACATATTGATTGAGTGGAAAATTGGGAATGTGGGATTGAAAAATCATGGGTCAATTTCCATGACTTGATTATAGAACAAATTTTCTTGTTTGGCAATTATGCTTTTATGAAAAGAATCCCATAAAGATAACTACTGCAATGCCTGAACAGAAAAATAAGAAACCCATGCCACCAAGTAATAGAGGCACGAAATACAAATTGGTTGTGGAGTTGATACGAGCATCATTTGCGTTGGCTGGATCATATAGCACATCAATCACTTGACCAACTTTATGTTGTGGCGGATTGGTACGAACACTATTGGTCTTTTGAATTTCTTGTCCGTTGATAGTTTTAAATTTAAATACAGAATAGTAACCACTACCATCTGAGTCTGAATCATATTGCAGGTCTACGATTGTGCCTTTTGCTTGTTGTGCTTTGCCAATAAAACTTTTTGTGCGAAACCAAAAGAAAGCACCCAACAATACTAAAAGTATTCCAATACAACTGGGAATTAAACCAAATAAGGCGTTGAGATTCATGGTTTCTCCTTTTAAAGATTCATTCTATCCATCAAATTGAAAACTAGTAACACAATTCCAACACCACCAAAGATAAACCCCATGCCACATAAAAGTATAGAGGTGAAATATAAACTCCAAAATTTTTTGATGCGGGCATCTTGCGGATTTTCAGGGTCGTATAAAACGTCTATGGTTTGACCCACTTGAAACATTGGTGGATTCGTAGATAAATTATCTTTTACTTTAATCATTTGCCCATTAATCGCTCTAAATTGATAGACTGGTGAATACCCACCACCACCATCAGAACTACTACTCCATACCATTTCAATCACAGTGCCTTGTGTTTCTTGGGCTTTACCTAAAAATATTCTAGTGCGAATAAAAAGAAAAGCTCCAATTGCAAACAACAAACCACCTACTAATGGAAACACAATTCCTATAATTAAATCAGCAGACATCGTTTCTCCTTTTGTTTATAACTTTTATTCAACTCTTTCCCAAACAATCAAACCTGTCACTCGTTCACCATCCACCATAAAAGATGGTGTTCTTAATTGCAATTGATTCTCTGAAAGTTCAAAAAATCTTTTTTGTAGCGTGCCTTCCATGTTTGGAAAAATCGAACCTTCCACTTGATGAAGCACAACTTTATTTTCAACATCTACTGTATAAGTTCCAAAATATGAAATGGCACCTTTGTAACTAGCAGATATTTCTTCCACAGTTCCTTGCATTTGGTCTGGGATA